>CAZXVL010000026.1:504-11587 GCA_964644425.1 uncultured Candidatus Planktophila sp. | reverse complement strand
TTGCCCAACATGTGGCACATACAACCGCCGTCAGGTTCTTGACGTCTAATTTGTACTCTGAACTCCTTTCACAGTTAGGCACCGAAGTTGATGCCGAACTACTGGAGTTAGCTTTTACCCATCGCTCATTCGCTTATGAGGCAGGACTTTCTGCTACGAATGAGCGTTTGGAATTTCTAGGTGATTCTGTGTTGGGTCTGGTTGTCACAGAAGAGCTCTATCGCAAATACCCAGATCTTGATGAGTCCAGACTCTCTCCTCTCCGATCAGGAATCGTCAATATGCGTGCGCTCGCAGATATTGCGCGCTCGCTCTCTCTTGGAAAATATATCCGTCTTGGAAAAGGTGAAGAAGTCACCAACGGTCGCGATAAGAACTCTCTTCTTGCTGACGCATTTGAAGCGCTCATAGGCGCTATCTATATGACCTCTGGTTTTGCAAAGACTGCTGAGTGCCTTATTCGTTTGATAACCCCCACCCTCGATAGCGCAATGGCGATGGGTGCAGGCCTTGATGGAAAGACAGCTCTCCAGGAGCTCGTCTCATCATTAGGTAAGTCATCATTGGAGTATCAGGTCAGCGAATCTGGACCTGATCACGATAAGAATTTCACAGCCGATGCAGTTGTGGCAGGTGAAGTCATTGCATCTGGTTCTGGAAAGAGCAAGCGCGAGGCAGAGCAGGCAGCGGCGCGCTCTGCATTTGAAAAACTTCGTTCAGAGAACCCAGTTTCGTAAAACTCTCAAGTAGAGGTTGAGCTGAGTCGCATTTATAACTAAGCGCACTCCCAAGGTAGGTTTGCGCCGTGTATTTGAAGAGTCTGACCCTCAAAGGATTTAAATCCTTTGCATCTGCGACCACCCTCAGACTCGAACCCGGAATCACATGTGTGGTTGGTCCAAACGGTTCTGGAAAATCCAATGTTGTTGATGCCCTTACTTGGGTAATGGGGGAGCAGGGAGCAAAGTCTCTGCGTGGCGGAAAGATGGAAGATGTCATCTTCGCCGGTACATCTGGTCGTGCACCGCTAGGTCGTGCAGAGGTCGCAGTCACAATCGATAATAGCGATGGCGCCCTCAACATTGATTACACAGAAGTCACGATTTCACGCATTCTCTTCCGCAATGGGCAGAGTGAATATCAGATCAACGGTGAAGCATCACGTCTTCTAGATATTCAAGAACTTCTCTCAGACTCAGGTATCGGCCGCGAAATGCACGTCATTGTTGGCCAGGGCCAACTCGATGCAATTCTGATGGCTACCCCTGAAGAGCGCCGTGCCTACATTGAAGAAGCAGCAGGAGTTCTCAAGCATCGCAAGCGCAAAGAGAAAGCTCTTCGTAAGCTCGATTCTATGCAGGCAAATCTTGCGCGCGTGAATGACTTAACTGTAGAACTTCGTCGTCAGTTACGCCCCCTAGGTAAGCAAGCTGAGGTTGCAAAGAAGGCTGCAACGATTCAAGCCGATCTTCGTGATGCAAAGCTGCGACTCCTTGCAGATGATTACATTGCATTCTCAAAGACTCTAGACGCAGAAGTTGCAGATGAGAACGCACTTCGCGAACGTCGCGCGGGTGTTGAAAGTGAACTCGAGAAGATTAGAAAGCGCGAAGAAGAGCTCGACGCTCAGGCCGCCTTTGAGACCCCTCTGCTTGTTGCAGCGCAAGAGAATTTCTATGCACTGAGCGCTTTGCGTGAGAAGTTCCGCGGAACACAGTCATTGGCACAAGAGCGTTCCCGCTTTCTTGCTGAAGAGGCTGAAGAGGCGCGCTCGGCTGGCCGCGATCCGGAAGCGCTAGAGGCTGAGGCGCAGGCGCTAGGTGAAGAAGAGCGCACACTACAAAATGAAACTCTTGCAGCTGAGGCATCCCTTCTTACAGCTACAAATAATCTTGCAACTCTAGAAGAATCTCTCAAGGCCGAAGAGGCAAAGATTGATGCCGCACTTCGCGCCATTGCAGATCAGCGTGAAGGCACTGCGCGTCAAGAGGGGCATATCAAGTCTCTCGAGGCCCGCCTTGAGGCAAATGCAGAAGAGATTGCGCGACTTACTGCAGCGCGTACCGAGGCGCAATCTCGCGTTGATCAGGCAAAGAGTGCTTACAGTAAATTTGAGATGGAGATTGCTGGCGCAGATGCTGGTGAACTCGGCCTTGATTCACAATTTGAGGTTGCAAAGAGCGCACTTGATACTGCAAAGAAGAAGCACTCTGATTTAGTAGAAGCTGAACGATCAACAGATCGCGAACGCAATGCTGTTGAGTCAAAGCTTGAAGCCATGCGCCTGACATCGCAATCACGCGATGGGGGAGCAGCTCTTATCCGTGACTCTCGCGGGGTCAATATTCTTGGAAGCATTGCCTCACTTATCCAGGTCGATTCAGGGTGGGAGGCTGCAACTGCTGCAGCACTTGGAAGCCTTGCCGATGCTGTTGTCGTGCGTGATCTTGCATCTGCTGTGACGGCGCTGACGACTTTGCGAAGTGAAAATCTCGGTCAGGCAGATGTGCTCGTCTATGAACCAGGCTCACATTCTGGCCAATCAGCTCCATCGCACCTCACCTCACTTCTTTCACATGTGAAATCATCTGAAATCTCAGAGCTCCTTTCTCAGCTGCTGGCCAACACTGTCGTTGCAGATAGCGCACGAGATGCTGAGCAGATCCTGCGCGAAAACAAAGGACTTACTGTTGTCACGCGTGATGGTGATGTCATCACATCACACCGTGCTCGTGGTGGATCTGCATCATCGACTTCACTCATCGAGATTCAATCTCTCATCAAGGAGCTTGAAGGTAAGTTTGAAGAACTATCACAGACTTGCGATCGTTATAAATTTGAAATTTCTACTGCATCAACAGAGGTAGATGCCGCACAAACTGTATTTGATGCAGCTCTTGCTCAACTCAATGAATCAGATGCTCGTATCGCGGCGCTGACAGAGCAGCTTGCCGTCTCTGGCCAGAACATGAAGTCAGCCTCTGCTGAAGTTGAGCGCCTTACACAAGCAATTACCGAAGCATCTGCTGCAAAAAGTCGCGATGAGAACGAACTTGCAATCGCTTCAACTCAGCTTGGCCAACACGGAGAGATTGCCGAACCTAATCGTTCCATCTCTGAATCTCTACGTGAGCAAGTCTCAATTGCTCGCACTGCTCAAATGGAAGCACGTCTTGCCGTTCGCACATCTGAAGAGCGCGTTGCATCGACAGCAGCTCGCGCTCTCGCACTGATTGAAGCTGCAAATGCAGAGCGTGAAGCTTCTGAACGAGCTGTGGCCCGACGCGGTGCACGTGCAAAAGGCGCTGTTATCTCACAAGCAATCGCTGAGGCTGCATATGAAGTGCTCATCAATATTGAGCGCTCTATCGCAAAGAGCTCAACAGAGCGCGCTCGACTTGAGACATCTCGAAATTCACGCGATAGCGAGACGCTGACTGTTCGTACGCGCGGTCGCGAACTCACCGCTGAACTAGATCAGCTCACAACAAGTGTTCATCGCGATGAGATTGCTCGTGCAGAGCAGCGCATGCGCATCGAAGCGCTCGAACTAAAGGCTGTCGAGGAACTTGGTATTGATGTACCAACACTTATTGCCGAGTACGGGCCAGATAAGGATGTTCCAACATTTATTGAGACCGACGAAGGTGAAGTTGTTGCAACCGAGCTCATCCCATATCGTCGTGATCAGCAAGAAAAGCGCCTAGCCTCAGCAGAGCGTTCACTTAACTTGCTAGGAAAGATCAATCCTCTTGCACTTGAAGAGTACAACGCTCTCGAAGAGCGTTTGAAGTTCCTTGCTGAACAGCTAGAAGATCTCAAGCGCACAAAGAAGGATCTCCTAGACATTATCAAGGAAGTCGATGACAAGGTTCAAGAGGTCTTTATGGAGGCCTACACAGAAGTTGCTGCGCACTTTAAAGATATCTTCGGCCGACTATTCCCTGGTGGTGAAGGAAAACTATTCCTTTCAAATCCAGATGATCTTCTCAATACTGGTGTCGACGTCGAAGCACGTCCACCAGGAAAGCGCGTCAAGCGCCTCTCACTCCTTTCTGGTGGAGAGAAGTCACTGACAGCTGTTGCGATGCTTGTTGCAATCTTTAAGTCTCGTCCAAGTCCGTTCTATGTACTCGACGAAGTTGAAGCGGCCCTTGATGATGTCAACCTTGGACGTCTTCTTGGAATTCTTGAAGAACTTCGTGAGAGCTCACAGTTGATTGTCATCACTCACCAAAAGCGCACGATGGAGATTGCGGATGCGCTCTATGGCGTAACAATGCGTGGCGATGGTGTCACCGAGGTAATCTCACAGCGTCTACGCGAATCCACCAACGCATAACGGATTCACGCCATGGGAATATTTACCCGATTTGTTGCAAAAGTTCGCGGCACATCTACCGCTTCTGCTCTTGATTGGGATGAGCTCCGTGTAGAACTCATTGCAGCCGATTTAGGACCGGTACTTGCAGATACTCTTATCGAAGAGGGCAAGAAAGTTAAAGGAGATGATGCAGAGGCGGCTCTGCATTCAATCTTAACTTCTCACCTGAGCTCACGTTCTCGCACTTTGATAGAGAGCGCACCGCCCACAGTTATTCTCTTCGTTGGAGTAAATGGTGTTGGCAAGACAACATCTGTAGCCAAAGTTGCCCATCTACTTAAGTCCAACGGTAAGAGCGTAATTCTTGGCGCTGCCGACACATTTCGCGCCGCAGCGGTGGATCAGCTTGTGACATGGGGTCAGCGTGCAGGAGTGGCAGTTGTTACTGGAAAGCATGAAGGCGAACCGGCAGCTGTTGCATTTGACGCTGTTAAGCGCGGAATCGCAGAAGGAGTTGACTACATACTGATCGATACAGCTGGTCGACTTCATACTAAGAATGATTTGATGGCAGAGCTTGGCAAGGTAAAGCGAGTAATTGAGAAGAGCGTTCCTGTCTCAGAGATTCTCCTCGTCCTCGATGGGACGACGGGTCAGAACGGGCTTATTCAGGCCAAGCTCTTTAGCGAGGCGGTAGAGGTCACCGGCCTTGTGGTCACCAAACTTGATGGATCAGCTAGAGGTGGAGTTGCACTTGCTGTCGAGGATCAACTTGATCTGCCCATTAAATTTATAGGAACCGGGGAAGCAATTGAGGATTTCGCGGCATTTGACCCTCAGGGATATATCTCAGGCTTACTAGCTAATTAACATCGCTGTTACATAAGCACCTCTTTTGTTTCACTGGCGAAACCCAGAAACCGACCACCCGTAACCACCTCTTGAGACGTTTCACCCATCTCAAAGGCGAGTTTTAGCTTAGGTAAGTGAGGTTGGATATGACAGAGATAGTTCTCGATAGCGGTAATACCGCGTGGGTCTTAATGAGCAGTGCGCTCGTACTTCTGATGACCCCTGGACTTGCATTCTTTTACGGAGGAATGGTCCGCACAAAGAGCGTTCTCAATATGATGATGATGTCGATGATTACAATCGGAATCGTCAGCGTTCTCTGGGTAATTTATGGATTTGAAATCGCATTTGGTTACGAGGCAAATTCTCCGTGGTACGGAAATCTTTCTCTTAGTGGCCTTGGAAGCAAGGTAGGAGAGTTCACCAATAATGGTGGCCCGTATCCGATTCCTCTCCTAGTTTTTGCATCATTCCAATTGATGTTTGCAATCATCACTCCAGCTCTAATCTCTGGAGCGATTGCAGATCGCACTAAGTTCGTCTCATGGTCAATATTCGTTGGCATCTGGTCAACAGTTGTCTACTTCCCAGTTGCACACTGGGTCTTTGCCTTCGGACACAAGGTGGGAGATGTTGTCACTGGTACCGGATACCTCGCCGGCAAGGGTCTTCTCGATTTTGCAGGAGGAACAGCGGTGCATATCAACGCAGGAGCTGCAGGACTTGCTCTTGCAATAGTTCTTGGCAAGAGAGTGGGCTGGAGAAAAGAATCAATGCGCCCTCACTCATTGCCATTGGTGATGCTGGGTGCAGGACTCTTGTGGTTTGGTTGGTTTGGATTCAATGCCGGATCAGCCCTTGCTGCAGATGGCATTGCAGGTCTTGCATTTATGAATACTCAAGTAGCAACAGCGGGCGCTGTCCTTGGATGGCTCTTAGTTGAGAAGGTGCGCAATGGACATGCAACTTCTCTTGGTGCGGCATCAGGTGCTGTTGCCGGTCTTGTTGCAATTACTCCAGCATGTGCCTATATCGCACCGTGGGCAGCAGTTGTTCTAGGACTGTTTTCTGGAATCTTCTGCTCACTTGCAGTGAGCTTGAAGTACAAGTTTGGCTTCGATGACTCACTCGATGTCGTTGGAGTTCACCTGGTGGGCGGCATCTGGGGATCTCTGGCTATCGGCTTATTTGGCACAAAGGCAGTGAACTCACTTTCCGTAAACGGTCTTCTCTATGGCGGAGGAACTGATCTACTTGTGAAACAGGCATTTGGTGTTGCAGTTGTTGCAGGATATTCATTTATCGCAACACTGATTATCGGTTATGCAATTGAGAAGACAATTGGTTTCCGAGTTTCTAAGGAAGTTGAGGTCGAAGGTATCGACCTCAAGGAGCATGCTGAATCAGCATATGAACTCGCAAGCTCATCACGTGGAGGTGCATCGCTATGAAGTTAGTTACAGCAATCCTTAAGCCATTTAAGTTAGATGAAGTCAAAGATGCGCTTCAAGCAGCCGGCATCACCGGAATGACAGTCTCGGAGGCGAGTGGCTTCGGTCGACAGAAGGGCCACACTGAGGTCTATCGCGGCGCTGAGTACACGGTTGATCTTGTTCCCAAAGTTCGCCTTGAGGTGCTCGTCGATGATGCAGATGCTTCCAATATCGTCGATGTGATCGTCAAGGCCGCTGGCACTGGGTCAATCGGAGATGGCAAGGTATGGACTACTACAGTTGATCAAGTTGTGCGTGTTCGAACAGGTGAACGTGGGTCAGATGCAATCTAGTTGTTCAATCAACTACTAGATGACATCAATAAGATAGCTTCATGGGTACACGAGAGAGGAGGTTGCGTTCGACTGAATGCGACCTCCTTATCTCTGACTTATTTCTCCAGGCGGGTGCAGATCCTCGAGATCTCGCTATTGCTGCCGTGGGAAGTTTTGGCCGAGGTGAACTCACGCCCGGCTCTGATCTCGATATCGTCATTCTCCATAAGGGCGCACTGAGCGATGTTGATTTATCCACCACTGTAAATGCGATCCTCTATCCACTCTGGGATAAGAAGTTAAAGGTTGATCACTCAGTACGTACATATAGCCAAGTGCGAGAGGCGCTGGAAGAAGACCTGAAAGTGGCTATGGGACTTCTTGATATTCGCTTTATCTGTGGCGAAGCAGCATTAGTTGATGAAGTCCAGACCCTTGCAATCAACACTTGGCGCAATCGTTCTGACTTCTATTTTTCGCAATTGCAGAGCTCACTTGATGAGCGACATTTGCGCACTGGAGAACTTGCCTACCTTCTCGAACCTGATCTGAAGGAGGCGCGAGGTGGCCTTCGAGACATCACTGCCCTTCGTGCCATGAATTTATCTGGCGCCATTGATCTTCCCATCGAGCGTGTTGGGCGCGCAGAGAGTCTGCTCTCTACCGTGCGAGAGGCCCTTCACATTGTCAGCGGACGAGATAAGGACCGACTCCTCTTTGGTGAACAAGACAAAGTTGCAGCTCATTTGAATTATGGGGATGCCGATGCACTGATGTCTGATGTAGCCCAAGCGGCCAGAGCGGTTGATTACTTAATGCAACTGGCCTGGCATCGCTATCACCAATCTGAGCGCCAAGGTTTGGCTCGTTTCTTTCGAAAAGAGAGAAGTACTCCTGTGGGACAGGGAATCTCGGTTGTCCACAAAGAGGTAGTAATTGATCCTGATTACGATTTTGATAGCGATCCCGTAATCGGACTTCGGGCAGCTGCAACCGCAGCCCAACTCGGAGTTCGAATTTCATTTGATTCACTTGAACAATACGCTCGAGCTTTACGTGAGGGGCGAGGTGTTCTTGCAAATCCGTGGCCACGACAGGCACGCGAATATCTAATCACCCTTATTGGCGCAGGTCCTTCGATGATTGAGATCTTTGAAGCCCTTGATCAAGAGGAGATTCTCTTCTATTGGCTACCTGAATGGCGTGAAGTCAGATCACTACCTCAACGCAACGCTCTTCACCGCCACACAGTTGATCGCCACATGGTCGAAACAGCTGTTGCTGCAGCAGCACACACACGCGAGGTGTATCGACCGGATTTACTTCTCTTTACCGCACTCTTTCACGATATCGGGAAAGGTTCAGATGAAGATCACTCCCAACGCGGTGTGCGCTTAGTTGAACCAATCGCAAGACGAATCGGATTTAATGACAGCGACATCGAAGTCATCCAAAGGCTCATTGAGCATCACCTACTTCTTTCATCTACCGCCACTCGACGCGATCTTGATGACCCTGCAACTATTGCATTTGTCACTCAATCTATTCCGGAACTAGGAACTCTCGAGCTTTTGCATGCATTGAGCATCGCAGATGGAGAGGCGACAGGAAGAGCGGCATGGAGTGATTGGAAGGCATCCCTTGTTGCAGATCTCGTCAGGCGCGCAGAGATGGCACTGACCGATGAAGCTCTAGTAAGTCAGCCAGAGCTAACCGCTACACAAGTGGAGAAGGCAAAGCTCAATAAGCTATCCGTTTCATTGGATGAGCGCGGTGATATCTATGCAATTGAAATCATCGCCCCCGATAAGACAGGGCTACTCTCTATAGTTTCTGGAGTTCTCAATGTCTTACGCCTGGATGTTAGATCTGCTCGAACTCGCACACTTGATGCAGTGGCGGTAATGGAATGGGTAGTTCAAATTGATCCGAATGCACCGAAGGTCAGTAGCGAAGTCATCACTCGAGAACTACAGAAGTATCTAATGAACCAAGAGGAGCTCGCCTCCAGAATTCAAGGGCGAATTGATGCTTATTCGCAGCTACCATCTATCCCAGTACCAGCCCCTACTGTGGAAGCATTTGCGGACGCAGCAACTGATGCAACGGTGATTGAGGTGCGATCACATGATCGTCCAGCTCTCCTCTTCAGAATTGGCGACATAGTCAGGCGTAGCAATATAGATATCCGCTCAGCAATTGTCACCACACTAGGTGCCGAGGCCATCGATACTCTCTATGTCACAGAGATTGGCGGGGGAGCGCTCACTCAAGAACGCGCTGATGAGGTTGCTTCGCTACTTTCTCACTCTCTCAAGTAGTCTGTGCCCACTATGTTCGATGCACTCTCATCAAAGATCGCCAGCGCTTTTGGTTCTCTGCGCAGTCGGGGCAAACTCTCAAATAGCGATATTGAGTCAAGTATCGCTGAAATCCGCACCGCCTTGCTCGAGGCAGATGTTGCTCAATCCGTCGTAGATGCATTCACAGCCAAAGTAGATGTTGGAGCTCGAGATCTTCTTGCAACACTTCAATCTGGGGTAAATCAAGGCCAGGCTATCTTTGAACTTGTTAATCGAGAACTCACTGAAATCCTCGGCGGCTCCGCGCGTCGAGTGCGATTTGCTAAGAATCCGCCCACCGTCATTATGTTGGCCGGACTTCAAGGCGCGGGTAAGACGACTTTGGCTGCAAAGCTCGCTAAGTTTTATAAGGACCAAGGCAATACTCCGATACTTGTAGCATCAGATTTGCAGCGCCCTAATGCTGTTAACCAACTTCAAGTTGTTGGCGAGCAAGTTGGTGTTCCAGTCTTTGCGCCAGAGCCCGGTAATGGTGTCGGCAATCCAGTAGATGTTGCCCGCCAAGGTGTTGCATTTGCGCAAGCCAAATTACATAACATGGTCATTGTTGATACAGCAGGACGTCTTGGTGTTGATGCAGAGTTGATGGCAGAGGCTTCTGCGATTCGAGATGCGATTAATCCTCAGGAGATTCTCTTCGTAGTCGATGCAATGATCGGCCAGGATGCTGTGCGAACCGCTGAAGCTTTCCGTGATGGCGTTGGCTTTGATGGCGTCGTGCTGACAAAGCTTGATGGCGATGCTCGTGGTGGTGCTGCGTTATCAATAGCATCGATTACAGCCCGCCCAATTATGTTTGTCTCTACAGGAGAGAAGCTCACCGATTTCGATGTTTTCTATCCCGATCGAATGGCATCGCGCATCCTCGGTATGGGTGATGTGCAGACCCTTGCAGAACAGGCGAAGAAGGCCTTTGATCCCGATACAACGAAGAAGTTAGAAGATAAATTTGCCAGTGGAGAAGATTTCACACTTGAAGATTTCCTTGACCAGATTGAGGCAATGGGCAAGATGGGAAATATGGGAAAACTCTTAGGCATGCTGCCAGGTGCTGGTGCAATGAAGAAACAAATTGATAACTTTGATGAATCCGAAATCACTCGCACTAAGGCGATTGTTCAGTCGATGACACCGGCAGAGCGTCGCGATGTGAAGCTGCTCAATGGTTCGCGTCGTGCACGTATCGCCCTGGGATCTGGTCGCCAGGTCTCTGAAGTGAATAAATTGGTTGAAAAGTTCACTGCTGCTCAAAAGATGATGAAGCAGATGCGCGGTGGAAAGATGCCGGCGATGCCGCCAGGGATGGCTCTGCCACCCGGTATGGGAGCTGGCCTTCCTCAGATGGCACCTCCCAAGATGGGACAGCAGCCAAAGAAGAAATCACGCTCAGGAAACCCTGCAAAGCGAGCGTTGGAAGAAAGTTAAAGGTGAAGTTAAAACTTTCTGCTTTATGCGATGAGATAAGCGAAAACAAATCTCAAATGTTTAGCATCGACAGCTTCACGTCAGTCGATATTGATTCCGCTGCATCACTCATGGTTGATTCATATCGCGGGACTACAGATTGGGAAGAAGGCGACAGCGAAGAGGTAGCTCGAGGTGAAATCCTTAACTTCCTACAGGGAGGGTATGGAGAGCCTTTGTTAGGGGCAAGCTTTACCGCCTTTGACCACAGGGGAGTTCCCGTTTCTCAAATGGCGACCTCGCTAGTAGAGGGGGAGCCCACGATTCTCTTTATCTACACCCATCCTCGTTATAAGGGCCAGGGAGCGGCCT
>CAZXVL010000026.1:0-494 GCA_964644425.1 uncultured Candidatus Planktophila sp. | reverse complement strand
AAAGCTCTTCTGCAGGCCGGATATGCACGCCTCTATCTCTATGTCTCTGAGGATAATCCGGCGCTGAGCCTCTATCAGAGGCTCGGATTTGGCCGCTGAGCCTCACACTGGCAGAATAGGTCACCTGTTGAAGGGCCCTCTACCCCTACAACATCATTTATCCACAGTCTGACCCGATCTGCTACGCACCCCGCTGTGACAGAACGATGACGACAATCCATTATGAGGAGCACCACCACTTTGGCTACAAAGATTCGTTTAATGCGTTTTGGAAAGATCCGCACACCTTACTACCGCATCGTTGTTACAGATTCTCGTAAGGCGCGTAACGGTCTCTCAATTGAAGAGATCGGTCGCTATGTTCCAGGACAAGAGCCTTCTGTAATTCAGGTTAACTCAGAGCGTGCGCTCTACTGGCTTGGTGTTGGCGCTCAGCCAACTGAGGCAGTTACAGCACTTCTTAAGGTGACAGGAGATTGGCAGAAGTTCAAGGG
>CAZXVL010000025.1:0-11920 GCA_964644425.1 uncultured Candidatus Planktophila sp. | reverse complement strand
TTGAGAGCCTTCACTCGCCACATGTTGCGCGAGTGAAGGCTCTTATTGGTTCTCGGGGCTCAAAACAGCGACGCGAGGAAAATCTCTTCGTCGCCGAAGGTATTCAATCTGTCCGTGAGGCACTTGGAGCCAAGAGTGCGCCATTTATTAAATCTCTCTATGTCACGCACTCGGGCCAAATCAAGCTCTCAGAGTATGACCTCAGCTCAGTAGATCTCTTTGAAGTAACTGATGCGGTTATGGCAGAGATGACTTCAACTGTTACACCGCAAGGAATTCTTGCTCTCTGCACAATTCCTCGTCGTTCGATCTCTGAACTCTCGGTTTTGGGGTCTAAGAGATCATCGCGAGTGATATATCTTCATGAAATTCAAGACCCGGGTAATGCGGGAACTATTTTGCGTACAGCAGATGCCATGGGAGTTGATGCAGTCATCACTTCACCGGGAAGTGTCGATATGTTCTCTCCTAAAGTTGTTCGTTCAACGGCAGGCTCTCTTTGGCATTTGCCACTCTATGAAGGCGTCCCTTTTTCTGAGTTGGCTTCACTTCTGTCGGCATCTAGAGCAATTCTTCTCTCATCGCATGCTACGAAATCGATTCTGGATTTGAATCGAGATGACTCTTATATTTCGGTATTCGGTAATGAGGCTCGGGGTGTAGATGCCCAAGCGCTTGGAATTGACCCTTCAGAAATCTCAACGGTTACGATTCCAATGAGAGGTCGGGCAGAGAGTCTTAACCTTTCTGCAGCAGCATCCATCGTTACCTTCACTCTTTCTCAACCGGTCACAGGCTAGAATCCGCTCTATGAATACGGGTGAGGTAGCAAGCTGGATTAAGGATGCGCAGGTGGCATTTGAAGCTGCGACAACTCTCGAAGATCTCAAGGTGGCTCGCCTGGCACACGTTGGTGATAAAGCACCTGTCTCACTGGCAAGTCGTGCGCTCGGTTCGCTCTCTGCAGAAGAGAAGGCAACAGCCGGAAAGATTATTGGCGAGGCCAAGGCAGAGCTTGGTCGTTTGCTCGCTGCAGCGACAGAGAGATTAGAAGCAGAGCGAGATGCTCGTGTCCTCCTTGAAGAGGTTGTAGATATCACTCTTCCCGTTCAGCGCTCTCACCGGGGAGGATTGCATCCAATCTCGATTATCAAAAATGAAGTCTCGGACTTCTTTATCGAGCAGGGTTTCTCTGTCGAAGAGGGACCAGAACTTGAATCTGGTTGGCTCAACTTCGATGCTCTCAATATTCCGGCAGATCACCCTGCACGGACGATGCAAGATACTTTCTATATCGAGCCAGTTGAATCTGGAATGGTCTTGCGCACGCAAACCTCTCCAGTTCAAATCCGCACAATGTTGACCCAGGAACCACCAATCTATGTGATTAGTCCGGGGCGCACATTCCGTGCCGATGAGCTTGATGCAACACATAGCCCGGTCTTTCATCAAGTCGAAGGTCTCGTAATAGACAAGGGCATCACAATGGCCCACCTCAAAGGAACGCTCGATAATTTTGCACGTCATATGTTCGGCGATGATGTCACCACTCGTCTTCGCCCTTCATTCTTTCCATTTACCGAGCCAAGCGCTGAAATTGATATCTTCTTCAACGGTCGTTGGATTGAGTGGGGTGGTTGCGGAATGGTTAACCCTAAGGTTCTTGCGACCTGTGGAATAAATACATCCGAATTTTCTGGTTTTGCATTTGGAATGGGTCTTGAGCGAACTTTGATGGTGCGCCACGGAATCACAGATATGCACGACATTGTTGAAGGCGATCTTCGATTCACTCGCCAGTTTGGAGTTGGACTCTAAATGCGTGCACCTTTATCGTGGATAAAAGAATTCGTTGATATCCCATCGAATATCACTGCAGAACAGATCGCTAATGGGCTTATTCGTGTCGGTTTTGAAGTGGAGGAGATTATCGTCCAAGGTGGCGATGTAACAGGTCCTCTGAAATTTGGAAAAGTGCTCTCTATAGAAGAGATCACAGAATTCAAGAAGCCAATTCGTTACGTTGGCCTAGATTGCGGCGAAGGAGAGACCCGCTATGTAATCTGCGGTGCGACTAACTTTGCAGTGGGCGACATCGTAGTTGTCGCCATTCCAGGGGCTGTTCTTCCAGGAAACTTCGTCATCTCCGCACGCGAAACTTACGGAAAAACTTCAAATGGCATGATCTGTTCAGCTCGCGAACTTGGTATTAGTGATGACCATGCAGGGATTATGACCTTCGGTGAAGGATCTGTCGTAGTTGGTGCAGATGCCCTATCAGCTCTGGAGATAGATGATGTCATCTTTGATGTGGCAGTTAACCCTGACCGTGGATATGCACTGAGCATTCGTGGTATTGCTCGAGAAGTCGCGGCATCTTTGGGGCTTTCTTATCGTGATCCGGTGGATGCTCTTCGTGGCCTCGCTTTCGAAAACACTGGCAAGGGTGTTCCCGCCAAGATTATCGATGAAGATGCTGCAACTATCTTCTACCTTCGCACACTTTCGAATTTCGATCAGAAGGCCTCCACGCCGCTTTGGATGCGCCGTCGCATCGAGAAGATGGGAATGCGTTCAATCTCACTCGTTGTAGATATCACCAACTATGTGATGCTCGAGCTGGGTCAGCCACTTCATGCTTTTGACGCAGATAAGATCTCTGGCGGACTATCCATCAAGCGAGCAGGTGCTTCTCAGAAGTTCACGACCTTAGATGGGCAAGAGCGCGTACTTGATCCTGATGATTTAATGGTCTGGGATGATAAGAAGCCACTTGCACTTGCGGGCACCATGGGCGGTCTTGAATCTGAAATCACGGAGACCACAACTCGTATCGCAGTAGAAGCTGTGAGATTTAGCCCTGTTGCAATCGCGAAGAATTCACGCCGACACAAGCTCTCATCAGAGGCATCGCGTCGATTCGAGCGCTCCGTAGATCAATCCCTTGCGGAGTTTTCATCGGCTCGATTCGTGCAGCTATTGACGCAGCTTTCCTCGGCCCAGCATGTAGAGACGGTCATTGACGGCCGCCCCCGCTATGCACCCATCGTCAAGGTTGACCCCTCATATATCTCTGCCACTTTAGGCATTGAGCTCTCTGCATCGGAGATAGCAGGACATCTGCGCTCGGTAGGTTGCGATGTTGATGAGTCCAACTTTGAAGTGGATCCACCATCTTGGCGATGGGATCTGCTTCAGCCAGCAGACTTTGTGGAAGAAGTTGCCCGCATGGTTGGCTATGACAAGATTCCTTCAATACTTCCTCCGCGTCCTAAGCATGCATCTCTTACATCTACGCAAAAGCGCCGTCGTGCTATCGCGACAATGCTTGCAAGTAGAGGCTTTGCTGAAGTGCAGACCTTCCCATTCACAAATCAAGAGACGATCGACTCAATGGGATTTGTTGGAGAGCGCGCCGCGACATACCGCATTGCTAATCCGATGTCTGAAGAATTCCCGTTGATGCGTGTGCATTTAGTACCGGGCCTCATTGAAGTAGCTCAACGCAACATCAGCAGAGGCGCACGTGATTTCGCCATCTTTGAGATGGGTTCAATCTTTAGAAGCTCACAGAAGTTGGTACCCGCAATCTCTCCTGAATTAGGTTCACGCCCTGATCAATCGATTATCGATGCAATCACATCAAGTGTTCCAGCGCAGGCCTTTCACGTTGCCGGTCTCTTGGTGGGCAAGAGCGAGCACTCTGATTGGCAAGGAACCGCGCCTGCATATGGTTGGCAAGATGCTATCGCCTATGCTCAGGATATTCTCCAGCTCTGCAATCTCAATTGGAGCATCGCACGCTCGGATTTTGCTCCATGGCATCCAGGCCGTTGCGCTGAACTCATTGTCGATGGCAAGGCGGTCGCACATGCAGGAGAGCTTCATCCTCGAATCATCACCGCGTACGGTCTGCCTGAGCGTTCTGCTGCATTTGCGGTCGGATTAAGTGCTCTTCCTGAGTCAGCACTTGTTCGTCCATTCACTGTTGGGACAATGCCTGCCGCTCTTCAAGATGTCGCATTGGTAGTTGATGCCTCCGTTGCAGCTGGGGATGTAGAGGCAGCATTACGCGCTGGAGCAGGAAATTTACTGGAGTCCATCACCCTCTTTGACCGCTACGACAAGTTAGGCGATAACAAGATTTCATTGGCCTTCTCGCTAGTTTTCCGTGCTAACGATCGAACCCTCACAGGGGCTGAGATCACAGAAGCTCGAAACGCTGCAGTTGCAGAGGCCGAGAAGCGCACGGGGGCAATTCTCCGCACCATCTAGACATGTATAATTATGCAATTGCATGCATAATTATGCTATACTTAATCCATGAAAATCGGGGTCATTGGTGGCAGCGGCTATGCAGGGGGAGAGCTGCTACGCCTTTTGGGCACTCATCCACACTTTGAAGTTGGCGCTATATCGGCGCATTCAAACGCCGGTGAAACCATCACATCGATTCACCCTCAGTTGCAAAGCTACGCGGGAAGAAAATTCTCAACATTCGCACCCTCTGATTTCACAGATTGCCAGTTGATATTCCTGGCACTTCCTCACGGTGAGTCAGCAAAAATCGTTGGCCAGCTTCCAGAGGCAATAAAGATTGTCGATCTCGGGGCTGACTTTCGTCTGAAGTCTGCGAGCTCTTGGAGTAAGTATTACGAAGGAGAGCACGCAGGTTCATGGATTTACGCTCTTCCTGATCTTCCGGGAAAGAGCAAGGAGATTGCTCAGGCTTCACGAGTTGCTAACCCCGGTTGCTATGCAACCTCAATCATTTTAGGTGCTGCACCTTTTGCAGCATACATTGACTTAAGTGATCTAGTTGTAGTGGCAGCCTCCGGAACTACTGGCGCCGGACGTAGTGCAAAAATTAACCTTATAGCAAGTGAGGTTTCAGGATCTATCTCTTCCTATAAATTCGGGGGAGTTCATCAACATACACCCGAAATAGAAGAATCGTTGTCGGAATTTTCAGCCAAAGATGTCAAGATTTCGTTTACGCCGCTTCTTGCACCAATGCCACGTGGCATACTCTCAACAATCACAGCAAAACTAACCAAGAATGTAGCGATTCAGGAACTTCGCGATTCGGTTCATGCTTTTTACAAAGATTCTCCATTCGTCCACCTTCTTCCTGAAGGGCAGATGCCAAAAACAGCAGCAGTTCTTGGAAGCAATTATGCTCAAATGCAGATTGCAATTGATGCCCATACAAATCGCCTGGTGATTTCGATTGCAATCGACAATCTTGGAAAGGGTGCTGCCGCTCAAGCGTTGCACAATGCAAATCTCATCTGTGGGTTTCCTGCAACTGCAGGTTTGATAAGCGATGGGTTAGGCGCGTGAATAACGCACTCCCACGAGGTTTTCGCGCTGCAGGCATCCATGCAGGTCTGAAAAGCTCCGGGAAGTTAGATCTCACGCTCATTGAGAACACAGGGCCTCTCTTTGATGCAGCAGCCGTCTATACGACCAATCAAGTTGTGGCCGCTCCCGTCATCTGGTCACGTGAAGTGACAAAAGGTCAGATAGTGCGCGCTGCGATACTTAATTCGGGGGGCGCAAATGCATGTACTGGCCCCGATGGATTTCTAGATACCCACAGAACTGCTGAGAAGGTAGGAGAACTCTTGGGTATCTCATCCGGTGAGGTAGTCGTGTGCTCCACCGGATTAATTGGCGAGCGTTTACCCATGGACAATGTTTTGCGCGGCATTCAAGAACTTGTTGGCAATCTACACGATGAGAGTCTTGAAGATGTTGCACTTTCTATTATGACTACTGATACGGTAGCTAAGATTGCGCGACATAGCGTGGATGCAACACTGACGGTCGGAGTTGCTAAGGGTGCTGGAATGCTAGCGCCAGCTCTGGCAACGATGCTCTCAGTTGTGATGACGGATTCAATATTGCCTGCAGATGCGCAAGAGGTATTCACTCGCGTTTGCGATCGAACCTTTAATCGAATTGATTCTGATGGATGCATGTCTACTAACGACACGGTTCTTCTTATGGGATCAGGGGCAGCAGGCGTTGAACTTACTTCAAACGTCTTCGAAGAAGTATTGATGAATATCTGTGGATCACTTGCCGCGCTACTGATAGAAGATGCCGAAGGATCAACCAAAACCGTTGCAATTACTGTGTCGGGTGCTGCAAGCGAAAGCGATGCCGTTTCGGTTGCACGTGCTTGTGCTCGAAATAATCTGCTTAAATGTGCAATCTTTGGTGGTGATCCCAATTGGGGAAGAGTTCTGGCGGCAGTGGGCACCGCTCGAGCTGAGATAGACCCTCTGGCTATTGACGTCATTCTCAATGGAGTTCAAGTGGCAAAGAACTCAGCGCCGTTTGCTGATAAAACCACCGTCTCTTTCGATGATCGCCTTGTTGAACTCATCATCAATCTCAATGTTGGTAGCGCCACTGCAACCGTGCGAACCAATGACCTTAGCCATGATTATGTTCATGAGAACTCGGCCTATTCCACATGATCGGCCACTCCAATATTCTCGTCGTCAAATTTGGTGGTCATGCCATGTCTGATAACGATGGACTCTTTGCCACAAAACTCAAGGGAGCCATAGCTCAGGGGTTAGGTGTTGTTGTTGTTCACGGTGGGGGACCGCAGATCAATGCAGGATTGCAAAAGAGAGGCATTACTTCAGAATTCATTGGAGGATTCAGGGTTACAACCCCTGAGATCTTCACGGTTGTTGAGGAGGTCTTATCTCTTGAGGTCGGACCTGCGGTGGCCGAAACTCTCAATAAGTCAGGCGTTGCAGCGCTAGCGCTCTCTGGTCGTCATTCAGCAACCCTTCATGCAACACGTCAACTTACGCTCATCAATGGAGAGAGCGCAGACCTCGGGCTGGTTGGAGATGTGAAAGAGGTAGATTGCACGGCAATAGAGACATTACTTGAAAAAGGAATCGTTCCAGTGATCTCACCGATTGCAAATGATCTCAATACAGCAGGTGGGCTCAATGTCAATGCCGATATTGCCGCCGCTGCAATTGCGGGAGCACTTCATGCAAGTGAACTCATTATCATGACTGATGTCGCCGGGATTTATCGAAACTGGCCCAATCAAGACTCGCTTATCGATTCGATTTCAGCCGAAGAACTTGAATCAATCAAGGGATCCTTTACTGAAGGTATGGCTCCTAAGGTTCAAGCCTGTCTGGATGCGATCTCGGCGGGAGCCAGTGCAGTGCGCATTATTGATGGAAGAGATCCAAACGCTTTCGCAGATGCGTTAGCTCATAACGGAGGAACGCTGGTGATCGCATGAAAAGTTGGACAGATTCGCTCCAATCAAATTACGGGACACCGTCAATAGAATTTGTATCGGGTAAAGGTGCGCTGCTAACCGACGCTAAAGGCGTTGAATATTTGGATTTTCTTGCAGGAATCGCAACGAGCGTCTTAGGCCATGCCCATCCCGCAGTAGTAAAGGCGGTTAGTAAGCAGATTGCAACGCTCGGTCATGTCAGTAATTTCTATGCCCACCCTAATGTGATTGCACTTGCTACAAAGCTTCGCTCGATGACTGGCGATAAGAGTGCTCGCGTCTTTTTCGCTAACTCAGGAGCTGAGGCAAATGAGGCAGCCCTCAAGTTATCTCGCAAAACCGGACGAACCCGCATTGTTGCTACCAAAGAGGCGTTTCATGGTCGCACGATGGGTGCTCTCTCACTTACCGGCCAACCCTCAAAGCGCGACCCCTTTAAACCACTGATCAAAGGAATTACCCATGTTCCTTATGGCGATATGGGAGCGATGTTAAAAAAAGTGAATAAGAAGAGTGCAATGGTGATAGTCGAACCGATCATGGGAGAAGCTGGTGTAATCGTTCCACCACTTGGCTACCTTCAGGCTCTGCGCGAGCTCTGCGATGAGACTGGTGCACTTCTTGTCTTTGATTGCGTGCAGACAGGTATGGGTCGCACGGGAGATTGGTTTGGATATGAATACTCTGGCATCAAGCCTGATGTCATCACACTTGCAAAGGGTTTAGGCGGGGGACTGCCACTTGGAGCAATGATTGCACTTGGTGATGCAGCAAGTCTCTTTGAACCGGGAGATCACGGATCCACCTTTGGCGGAAACCCGGTAACTACCGCAGCGGCCCTTGCAGTAATTGACACTATTGAAAAGAAAGATTTGCTCGAACGCGTAAGTGCAATCGGCATTGATCTCATGGCAGAGCTCGCTCTTATTGATGGTGTGAAGTCAGTGCGAGGTGCTGGTCTTCTCATCGGAATAGAATTCACATTTCCAATCGCAAAGCAAGTAACTCTTCAGTGCCAGAGGAACGGGGTCCTTGTCAATGGAAATAGTGAGACGGTGATTCGAATCGCCCCTCCTCTGATTGTTACTGATCGACAAATCACCACATTTATCAAAATCTTTGCTGCTGCCGTAGAGAAAGTAAGGAGTCAGGGATGACAACTGTTGTAGCTCGTCGTGCTAAGGCGATAGCTCTAATCAAGGCTGGCAAGATCTCGTCGCAAAGTGATCTCGTGAGAGAGCTCAAGAAGGCAGGATTTGCGGTCACGCAAGCAACGGCAAGTCGTGACCTTGAAGAAATTGGCGCTGTTCGTGGACGTAATGGAAATGGTGAGGCTCTCTACACAATTGCCGACAGTGATAGCCAATCCATGGCTCGCTCCATGCCCCTACCTTCAGATCTCATCCTCTCAGTAGAGGCCAGCGGCAATCTCGCCGTGGTGCGAACACCGCCCGGGGGAGCACAGCTCTTGGCGAGCTCCCTTGATCATTCTGGGATTTCTTCCATTATTGGCACAATCGCAGGAGACGACACGGTTCTTGTTGTCTCCCGAAAAGCCAGCGGTGGAGGCGAACTCGCGAAAGAATTGCTCTCTTATTCACGGAAGAGAGGTCGCAAGTAATGGCGCTATGGGGTGGTCGTTTCTCAGATGGGCCAGCCGATGCCGTTTTCGCACTCTCTCGAAGCGTTCACTTTGATTGGCGCCTAGCTCCTTATGATCTTCGCTCATCTCTTGCCCATTTAGAGATTCTTGAAAGCGGTGGTCTCTTATCAACAGAGGTTGCAGGCAAGATTCGAAGCGCCGTCAAAGAGCTCATCACCGAGGTGGCCTCAGGAGATTTTCAAGCTATAGCAAGTGATGAGGATGTTCATAGCGCGCTAGAGCGCGGACTTACAGAAAAGTTGGGCGATATAGGTGGCTCACTGCGTGCTGGTCGCTCACGCAATGATCAGGTCACCACGGACCTACGACTCTATGCAATCGATCATATGCTCGAGATTGCCCATCAGATTCTCAAACTCCAACGAGCCCTTATTGCTAAGGCATCAGAATATGGCGATGCTCCAGCTCCAGGCTTTACACACCTACAACATGCACAACCGGTTCTTTTCGGTCATGAGTTGGCAAAGCATGCGCACGCTTTTGCTCGCGACCTCGATCGCATCAGCGATTGGCTCACTCGGACATCGATTAGTCCTTTAGGATCCGGAGCACTCGCGGGATCCTCACTACCGCTTTCTCCCGAGAAGACAGCAAAAGCTCTTGGCTTCCTCGAGAGTGCAGAGAACAGTATTGATGCTGTCTCGGATCGTGATTTTGTTGCCGAGGCACTATTCATTCTTGCAATGGTGGGAAGTCACCTATCGCGTATCGGCGAAGAGTGGTGTATTTGGGCTACAACTGAATTCGGTTGGGCAAAGGTATCCGATGCTTATTCCACCGGTTCATCGATAATGCCACAGAAGAAGAATCCAGATATGGCAGAACTGGCAAGAGGTAAAGCAGGTCGTCTCGTAGGAAACCTGACTGCATTGCTTACTACTCTTAAGGGTCTTCCTTTCGCGTATAACAGAGATCTTCAAGAAGATAAGGAGCCACTCTTTGACTCAATCGATACCGTGCTTCTCGTTCTTCCTGCTGTAACAGGAATGGTTGCTACAACAGAATTTGATCGAGAGAAAATGGCCATGGCGGCGCCACAAGGATTCTCGCTCGCAACTGAGATTGCAGATTATCTGGTGCGTGCACATATTCCATTTGCCCATGCACATGAGGCAGCAGGTAAATGCGTAGCCCTCTGCGAGAGTACAGGGCAACAGTTGCATCAACTTACCGATGCTGAATTTGCATCAATTCACCCCGCGCTTCTGCCTGATGTGCGCGAAGTCTTGACCGTTCATGGAGCTCTCGAGTCACGTACGACTATTGGTGGAACTTCTCCGCAATCCTTTAAGAACCAGATTTCTAACCTCACTACAAGGGTTGAGGGGGAGAGCGATAAATTCTCCAGCAAGAGTAAGGCCTTTTCGGCCATGATGGGTGCATGATGACAACTGCTAATTTCGATCTCATCGATGATCTCAAGTGGCGTGGGCTTATTGCTCAAACCACTGATGAGCAAGCACTTCGTGAGAGTCTCAAGAAGCCAATCACCCTCTATATCGGCTTCGATCCGACTGCGCCAAGTATCCATGTGGGCAACTTGGTTGTACTTCTTGTATTGCGACGTTTTCAGCTAGCCGGCCATAATCCCATCCCACTTGTTGGCGGTGCTACGGGTCTTGTAGGAGATCCCAGTGGAAAGAATGAAGAGCGCACACTGAATACAACTGAGATCGTTGAGCAATGGGTTGCGAGGATCCGTAAGCAACTTGAGAAGTTCTTGGATTTCGAAACGAAAACAAATCCAGCAATCATGGCAAATAATTTGGACTGGACTGCTCCGTTATCTGCTATTGACTTCTTACGTGACATAGGAAAGCACTTTTCAGTAAATCAAATGCTTGCCAAAGATGCCGTGTCATCACGTCTGAATAAAGATGGAATTTCATATACAGAGTTCTCATATCAAGTGCTTCAATCAATGGATTATCTTGAACTTTACAAGCGATATAACTGCACTTTGCAACTTGGTGGATCAGATCAGTGGGGAAATATCACTGCAGGTCTTGACTTGATTCGTCGCGTTGAAGGAGGAAGTGCACACGCAGTTACTATTCCATTGCTTACAAAAGCTGATGGGACAAAGTTTGGAAAGACGGCTGGGGGAGCGGTCTGGCTCGATCCAGAAATGACGTCGCCTTACGCGTTCTTCCAGTACTGGCTTAACTCCGATGATGCAGATGTCATCAATTTCCTCAAGGTATTCTCATTTAAGACTCGCGAAGAGATAGAAGCACTTGCCTTGCGTCATGCAGAAAATCCTGGAGCACGCGAAGCTCATCGTGAACTTGCACGCGAGTTAACATCTCTTGTGCACTCTCCAGAGATAGCTCAGCGCGTAGAAGTTGCAGCACGCGCACTCTTTGGCCAAGCAGACCTTGCAGATCTTGATGAAGCAACTCTTGCATCTGCAATTGCCGAACTTCCTCGCACGAAAATTTCAGCGAGCGAAGAGATGCCTACCTGGGTAGATCTCCTGGCTGCCACAGGGGTTGTTGACTCTAAATCTGCGGCTCGACGCATCGTGAAGGAGAGTGGCGCATATCTCAACAATGAAAAGGTTCCGTCGGAGGATTTCAAGCTCGAAAAGAGCCACTTTTTATGCGGAAAATACGCACTTTTGCGCAAAGGAAAGCGAGACTTAGCTGCAGTTGAGCTCTTGCCATAGATTCTCTCTACCCAAAAACCTCACTTTTTACGCATAAATAGTGAGGTTTTTGCCTTTTGTGGACCATATGAGCCATCTCACTCCCAATAACCCTCTTTTGGTCATGAGGCGATTTGACCTGTCAGGGGCAGAGACCTATAGTTACGCTCCGTGCTGTGGAACGTACTGATTTACGCGTAATAAGCGTCCTTCAGGCCGTACAGCAGAAGTACCAAAAATCTAGCCGATTTGACCTGCAAAGGTTCTATGGACTAGGTTTTGCGGTCTGCCCTGAAAAGTGGAAGAGATTCTACGAAGCAGT
>CAZXVL010000024.1:544-12003 GCA_964644425.1 uncultured Candidatus Planktophila sp. | reverse complement strand
GGGTCGACAACATGCATGACTGGTGTATCTCTCGCCAGTTGTGGTGGGGACATCGAATCCCTGTTTGGTATGGCCCTAACGGTGAAGTCATTGTTGTTGGCCCTGGTGAAAGCGCGCCAGAAGGTTACGAACAAGATCCCGATGTGCTCGATACATGGTTCTCATCTGCACTCTGGCCATTCTCAACTCTCGGTTGGCCAAATAACACTGAAGACCTCAAGAAGTTCTATCCCACAAGTGTTCTCGTTACTGGATATGACATCTTGTTCTTTTGGGTTGCTCGCATGATGCTCTTTGGTCTATTTGCAATGGATGGAGTTCCTCCATTTGGCACGATTGTTCTTCACGGGCTTGTGCGCGATCAATTTGGTAAGAAGATGTCTAAATCCAAGGGCAATGTTGTCGATCCACTTGAATTCATCGACAAGTACGGAGCCGATGCTCTGCGCTTCACACTTGCTCGCGGTTCTAACCCGGGTAAAGATCAAGCATTAGCTGAAGATTGGATTGCAGGTTCTCGCAACTTTGCAACCAAGCTCTGGAACGCAACTCGTTTTGCAATGATGAATGGCGCAACTGTTGAAGGCCCACTACCTGCTACAGCTGACCTCAATCATATTGATCAGTGGATTCTCTCTCGCTTAGCTGAGACTACAGCTGAGTACAACACTCTGCTCGAGTCATACGAGTTTGCACGGGCAAGCGAAGTGATCTATCACTTTGCATGGGATGACCTGTGTGACTGGTACCTCGAACTATCGAAGGAGACATTCGCATCAGGTGACGCTGCATCAACGCAGCGTGTACTTGGCCATGTACTTGATCAGCTCTTCCGTCTATTGCACCCAGTAATGCCATTTATTACAGAGGAGCTCTGGACGACCTTTACGGGTGGCCAGACCCTCATGAACGCGCAGTGGCCTGTGGCAGATACTTCTCATCTTGATAAGAGCGCTGAAGCTGTAGTTACACAGTTGCAAGCTGTAATTACAGAGGTGCGACGCTTCCGTAATGATCAAGGAATTAAGCCAAGCCAGAAGATTCCTGGTCGATTTGTTGCACCAAGCGATGTAGCGCGGTACTCATCGGCGATGGCATTTCTGCTCAAGCTTGAAACCAAAGATTTCACACCAAGTGCATCTGTTGAAATTGGTGCCATTAAATGTGAGCTCGATTTATCTGGTGCAGTCGATGTTGTTGCAGAGCGTGCACGTCTTGAGAAAGATTTAGCAGCGGCAAAGAAAGATCTTGCAACCGCTGAAGTCAAACTTAACAACGAAGGCTTCATGGCTAAAGCACCAGAGAGTGTTGTAATTGAAATTCGTGAACGCCAGGCTGCAACCACTGCAGATATAGAGCGAATCACTGCGCAGTTGGCAGCCCTCAAATAATGAGTGCAATTACACCGGATGATCAAGAGCGCATCGATGCAATTGAGCAAGCACTTCTTAAGCGCTGGCCAGAGACTCGGATTGCGCCGACTCTCGATCGCATTGCAGCTCTAGTCGATATTCTTGGCTCTCCACAACTGACTTATCCAACAATTCATGTGGGAGGAACAAACGGCAAGACGACGACCTCTCGAATGATTGATTCTCTTCTCTTTGAGATGGGTCTTCGTACTGGCCGATTCACATCGCCTCATCTTGAGAGCTACCGTGAACGTATTGCAATAAATGGTCAGCCAATTGACCCTAAGGCGCTTATCTTCTCTTATAACGATATTGCCGCATATCTCGACTTCATGGATACCAAATTCGAGACACCCATCTCCTTCTTTGAAGCGATTACAGCTCTTGCATTTGCAGCATTTGCCGAGCACCCAATTGATGTAGGTGTCATTGAAGTTGGCATGGGCGGTGAATGGGATGCAACGAATGTTATTGATGCAGATGTCTCTGTCATCATGCCCGTTGCCCTAGATCATATGGAGTACTTGGGTTCTACAGTTGCAGAGATTGCCAAGACAAAGGCAGGAATCATTAAAGAGGGCGGTTTTATTGTTCTTGCCCAGCAAGAGCCAGAGGCAGCTGTTGAACTTCTTAAGAAGGCTGCTGCTGTTGGCGCAGATGTTGCTCGCGAAGGCCTCGAGTACGAAATCGAAAGCCGTACCATCGCAGTCGGTGGGCAGTTGCTAACGATTCGAACTCCAAAGGATCGCTACGAAGATATTTTCATTCCTTTACACGGAAAGCATCAGGCTTCAAATGCTGCGGCCGCCCTGGTTGCCGTCGAGGCTTTCTTCGGGGATCAAGAGCTTGATTATGAAGCGGTGTTGGCAGGATTCAACAATGTTGCATCCCCAGGTCGTTGCGAAGTTCTGCACCGTGATCCAACAATCATTATCGATGCAGCTCATAATCCCCATGGTGCTCGAGCCATAACCGAGACTATTCAAAACGAATTCACCTTCGATGAGATCATCGGCATTTTTGCAGCCATGGGGGATAAGGATGTTGAAGGCGCTCTGACCGAGCTCGAGAAAGTGATGGACTCGGTAATTGTGACGACAAATTCTTCTCCTCGAGCAATGCCTCTAGCTGAACTAGAGAAGATTGCAACCAAGATTTTCGGTGGAGATCGAGTTTTCTCATCTGACTCTCTTGAGGCAGCAATCGATAAGGCAATCAAAGATGCGGTACGCCCACTGAGCGAAGATTCAATTGCAGTTTTAATTACAGGCTCTGTCGTAACTGTAGGCGAAGCACGCACAATCGTTCGTAAACGATATGTGAAAGAGGGTGCATAGTGAGAGTTCTTGGCTCCTCAGTTCTTGTCATGGAATTCTTTGTGATGGGCTTTGCAATTCTTCTGGCACAAGATGAGTCTTCGATGGCGATCACATATGGAATCATCATCGCCCTTCTCGCCCTTCTCGCTCCTGGAACTCTGAAGAAGCGGTGGGGTTGGATCTTCTCCTCAATTCTTCAACTTTTTATCATCGCTTATGCGGTGGTGGTCCCCTCCATGCTCTTTATTGGCCTCCTCTTTGCCGGCCTCTGGGTGGCAGCCATCGTTATTGGGCGAAAGGGTGAGGCCGCTCGTGCAGCATTTCTCGCTCAGGACCGTGTCGCTGGGGAGTCCTAAGGGCTAATAGAATGCGCGGGTGAGTACTTCAGAAAAGACACTTGTCCTCGTTAAGCCCGATGGCGTAGCTCGTGGTTTGGTCGGCGAAATCATCGCTCGTATCGAACGCAAGGGTTACACAATTGCAGCACTTCGCATGTTGCAAGCAGATCGCGCTCTCCTCGAACAGCATTACGCGGAGCACCAAGGTAAGCCATTCTTTGAGCCACTTGTTGAGTTCATGATGTCTGGCCCAATTGTTGCCCTCGTTGTTGAAGGTAATCGAGTCATTGAAGGATTTCGCAATATCGCTGGAACAACAGATCCTACTGTTGCAGATCCAGGAACTATCCGTGGCGATCTCGCCCGCGATGCTGGCACAAAGGTCACACAAAATCTTGTACACGGATCAGATTCACCAGAATCTGCGGCACGTGAAATTGCAATCTTCTTTGGGGGTAAGTAAATGGCAAGCAAAATGTCTTTCATCGGTCGCGACATGGCGGTCGATCTCGGTACAGCAAATACGCTCGTCTATGTTCGTGGACGCGGCATCGTTCTCAATGAACCTTCAGTAGTTGCAGTCAACCAGGACACAGGTGGAATTCTTGCTGTCGGCATCGAAGCAAAGAAGATGATTGGCCGTACACCTGGAAACATCGTTGCTATCCGTCCACTCAAAGATGGCGTAATTGCAGACTTCGATACAACAGAGCGCATGCTCCGTTACTTTATTCAGAAGGTACATAAGCGCAGTTACTTGGCTAAGCCACGTATCGTCGTATGTGTTCCTTCTGGAATCACTGGTGTCGAGCAGCGCGCAGTAAAGGATGCAGGTTATGCAGCCGGTGCTCGAAAGGTTTACATCATTGAAGAGCCAATGGCTGCAGCAATCGGTGCTGGACTTCCAATTCATGAGCCAACAGGAAACATGGTTGTCGATATTGGAGGAGGCACAACAGAAGTTGCTGTGATCTCACTTGGCGGTATCGTGACTGCTCTCTCTATCCGTGTGGGTGGCGATGAGCTCGATCAATCGATTATTAACTGGGTTAAGCGCGAATATTCACTTCTTCTCGGAGAGCGCACAGCAGAAGAGATCAAGATGGCTATCGGTTCTGCGTATCAACTAGCCAACGAGAACGATGCAGAGATTCGCGGTCGCGATCTTGCAACAGGTCTTCCAAAGACAATTACTGTGACAGCAGCTGAGATCCGTAAGGCTCTCGAAGAGCCGGTCAATGCAATTGTTAACGCAGTTAAGGGAACACTTGATAAGTGCCCACCTGAGCTTTCGTCAGATCTTATGGATCGTGGAATCGTTCTGACAGGTGGAGGAGCACTGCTCAAGGGTCTCGATGAGCGTCTTCGTCGCGAAACAGGAATGCCAATCCATATTGCTGATCGTCCATTGGATGCAGTAGTTGAAGGCTCTGGCAAGTGTATTGAAGAATTCGAAGCCCTTGAAAAGGTTTTGATCTCAGAGCCACGTCGCTAAAGGATTTCTCAGGTGCGTTACGGAGGCGACAATCGTGGTCGCCTATTACTGATCGTACTCATTGTTACTTCGCTGCTTCTGATCACACTTGATCTTCGCGGAGTTGCAGTTATCGATGGTATTCGCACCGGAACTCAATCCGTCCTTACTCCCGTCCAGAAAGCTGGCTCATGGGTTGTTTCACCGGTCCGCAACTTTGTCTCCGACATTACTCATCTTGGTCGCACCCGCAATCAAATTGAGAAGTTAAAGGAAGAAAATGATGCACTCCGGCTTGCTCTTCAAAATCGCAAGAATGCAGATGCTCAGTTAACTCAACTTAAGGGCGTGCTCGATCTTGCTGGTAAAGGTGAGTTCAAAGTTGTCAACGCCAAAGTGATTTCACAGGGTTCACACACATCATTTACCCAAACAATCACTATTGATGCAGGCACTAGCTCTGGCATTCGACCTAATATGACTGTTATCTCAGGTTTTGGTTTGGTGGGTGTTGTAAAGGTTGCCTATGCCAATAGCGCCCTGGTACAGCTTGCATCAGATCCAGCCTTTAAAATTGGCGCACGCATTGCTGGATCTCAGCAGATTGGAATCCTTTCTGGGCAAGGCTCTCGAACAGGCTTCTTGCAGCTTCTAGATAATTCAGATCCTGTAAAGGTTGGAGACGCAATTCTTGCTCGCGGTAGCGTCAATAGTCGCCCCTTTGTTCCAGGCGTTCCTATCGGTGAAGTCACCTCAGTGGATAACTCTGCAAGTGCAATCACTCAGACAGCAGAGGTGAAGTTCTATACAAACTTCACAACTCTTGGCGTTGTTGCAGTCGTTGTCTCAGCTCCGAGCGCTGATCCACGTGATGCGCTTGTTCCGGCCAAGCCAAAGCCAACACCGACTCCAACTGTGACGGTAACGGTGACACCAAGTCCAACACCATCATCGAACGGCTAAGACAAATGATCTCTCGCCGTTTCTTCTTTGCGCTTCCAGTATTTCTTTCAGTCTTTCTGCTCCAAGAAGGATTTGTTGTGCAAATGAGATTGCCGATGGGCGGTTTCTCTCTGATGCTGATCGTTACGCTGATTTGGGCCTCAATGAGTACCCCTGAAATCGGTGCGCTTACTGGATTTGGCGCAGGTGCGCTCATGGATCTCTCGCAGACAACCTCGGGGCCTATGGGCCACTGGACCTTGGTCATGATTCTGTCCTCATTTGTGATTTCGTTTTTGTCCTACGGCGATGATCACGTCAGGGCCAATCCACTCAATATCGTCTTCCTTGTCGTTGCAGGTGTTGCGATTTCACAGATTGCTTTTGCACTGCTCGGACTCTTGCTTGGTCAATCATTGGGTGATTGGAAGCAGGTTCTCTATATCTGTTTCGGCACAGCATTTTGGAGCGCGATAGTTACGCCATTGGTATTGCCTTTGATTTCGCGTCTTCATGCAATGGTCTTTGGGACGGTCTCTCGAATATGAACCAAAGATCTCGCCTTAGCCTGGCCTTCTTGCAGATTTTTATCGCCTCTCTCCTCCTTGCGCTCCTGGGTCGACTCTTTTATCTACAGGTTGCCGCTGCGCCAATCTATAAAGATGCAGCCCTGAGTATTCAAAGTCGTGATGTTGTCACTCCTGCTACGCGAGGATTAATTGTTGACTCCTCTGGAGTGCCACTTGCACTCAATAAAGTGGGACTGGCGGTGACAGTTGATCGAACAATCATCGATAAACGCGAAGATAAAGGTGAGGCAGCTCTACGCAATCTCTCCAAGTTATTGGGATTGAACTTTGCAGATGTCTGGCAGCGCACACGTCTATGTGGTGAATTGCCGAAGGGCAAGAAAGCCGGATGTTGGACGGGTTCACGATTCCAGCCGATTCCGATCACAAAAGAGGCAGACCCTTCCATCGCTCTTCAAATTGTTGAACGCTCGGACTCATATCCAGGAATCTCGGCGAGTCCAATCGCAATAAGAAATTACCCAGCGATTGCCGGCGTTAATGGCGCGCACTTATTGGGTTATGTCGGCCCACTCACTGAAGAAGATCTATCAGGTGCTAACGGTCGCAGCTACTTTAGGTCTGAGACCATTGGTAAGGCCGGTCTTGAATTCAAATACGATGAGTTCTTGCGCGGTCGCCCAGGAATTAAGACTGTGATTGTCGATCGCAAAGAAGCGGTGACAAGTACGAGTCAGAATACTCAACCAGTTCCGGGTAACCATCTTGTGACAAGTATTGATATTCGACTTCAAGCTTCTACTGAGAGCGCATTAGCTGATGCAGTAAAAAGAGCACGTGCATCAGGATTTAGATCAGATGGTGGCGCTGCAATTGTCATGGATGCGCGAAATGGCCAGGTCCTATCTATCGCCTCATATCCAACATTTGATCCGAACGCCTTTGAAAAGGGCTTGACGGTAGAAGAAGCCGAAAATCTCTTTAGTGAAAAGACTGGTGTGCCTGCTCTCAATCGCGCTCTTCAAGGTCTCTATGCACCTGCCTCTACCTTTAAGGCCATCTCCATGATCGCGGCTAAAGATGCTGGTTATGACTTGAATAAGAGATATGACTGCCCAGCAACAGTTGAGGTGGGAACACGCGTCTTCAACAACTTTGAGTCAAAGTCACAAGGTGTCCTGACCATGCAGCAGGCAATGGCGGTTTCTTGCGACACTATTTGGTATCGGATTGCATTCGATGAATGGCTACGAGATGGTGGTCTTAAGCCAAAAGATAACCCAAATGATTACTTCTTTAAGGCTGCAGAGCGGGTCCAGATGGGGGAGAAGACAGGAATTGACCTTCCCTCAGAATCAAAGGGTCGACTTGCAGATCGTAAATGGAAGAAGTCTTGGTTTGATGAGAATAAGGATTTCTACTGCAACTATAAAGAGCGTGCCTCTAAAGAACAGCAGACTCCATTTCTGATTCAACTCGCAGCTGAGAACTGTGTCGATGGTGACAAGATTCGCGCGGGAGATGCGGTCAACTTCTCAATCGGACAGGGCGATACCGTTATCACGCCCATTAAGTTGGCGCAGATGTATGCGGCGATTGCTAACGGTGGAACCATCTATCAACCAACAGTTGCTAAGGCAATAGTCTCTAACGAGGGCAAGGTGATCAAAACCTTCGAACCAAAAGTCTTAGGCAATATCGGTGTTGATCTACCAACAATTGCATTCCTTCAAGATGCGCTGCATGAAGTAACTATCAGTGGAACTTCTGCCGGAGTGTTCTCAGGTTTCCCAATTCAAACATCTGGAAAGACTGGAACTGCTCAGGTGTTTGGTAGAAATGCAGATGGTTCAGCGAAAGCAGATACGGCTTGGTATGTGGCCTATGCACCTACTCAGAATCCTCGATATGTCGCTGTAATGATGGTCAGCCAGGGTGGATTTGGATCTAGTACCTCCGCCGCAGGTGTGCGAAAGATTTACGAGACCCTCTTTGGTGTAAGTGGTTCTACAATCAAGCCTGGTGCCGCGCTCTTTCCTAAGGGCAAACCACCAGTGATGATCCCTAAGATTTCACCTGCAACAAGACCGCCTAAGGAGACGCCATGAGTTCACTCCTTAATCGCAACCCTTATCGCCGCTCACGTAAAGAGCCACTCTTTGCAGGTTTTGACCCAGTTCTCTCAGTTGCTGTCGGAATGCTCTTGCTTATCGGAACCGCACTTGTCTATGCCGCCACTCGCGATTGGTATGCGGCAAACGGATTAGATCCTGAGTATTACCTCAAGCGCCATGTCATCAACATCATTATTGGTCTCATGCTTGCATGGGGAACAACGGTGATTGATTACCGCCTACTTCGCGCCTATACGCCGATCCTTTGGGGCGCAGGTGTACTCGGCCTCATCTTCGTTCTCTTGCCTGGTGTCGGAAGCGAAGTCAACGGCGCAAAGGCGTGGATTCCACTTCCTGGTGGATTCCAAATTCAGCCAGCTGAAATGGCAAAGATTTCAATCATTGTTGGTCTTTCCATGTTGCTATCAGAGCGTAAACATGACTCTGATGAGCCAACTTCTCGAGATGTTCTGCGCGCACTAATGATTGCAGCGGTTCCTATGGCTCTGATCCTTCTTCAACCTGATATGGGCACGGTCTTTATCATTAGCGCATCAGTTGTTGCGATTCTAGGAATTTCTGGTGCACCCATTAAATGGGTGGCAGGTCTGATTATTGCGGCAGTTCTGGGTGCAGTCGTTGCTACGCAATCAGGAATCATCAGCGACTACCAAGTAAAGCGTCTTCAATCATTTGTTGATCCCAATGCCGATTCACAAGGTGCTGGTTATCAATTGCGACAGGCACGTATCACTGTTGGCTCTGGTGGAATGTTTGGTACCGGTCTTTTTGACGGCCCACAGACAAATGGACGATTTGTTCCAGAACAACAGACTGACTTTATCTTCACTGTTGCAGGCGAACAGCTAGGCTTTGTTGGAAGTGGTTTTATCATCCTTCTCTATCTTGTCATTTTGATGAGGTCCTTTGGAATTGCTCGAAGATCCTCGGACCCCTACGGGCGTATGGTGTGCACGGGAGTAATCGCCTGGTTTGCCTTCCAAACCTTTGAAAATATTGGAATGACCCTGGGTCTTATGCCAATGACCGGAGTTCCGCTGCCATTTATGTCCTACGGTGGTTCGAGCATGTTTGCAGTCCTTATTGGCTTTGGATTGCTGCAGAACGTAAATTCTCGCCATCAAGGCTGACGCCGCGCATGATTTAAGCGTTAAATAGGAGATTAACCACCTTCTCTGCCATACTTAGGCAACTTTCAGCGCGGCCTGCGATCACTATCGCGCCTGCGGCGAAAGACCAAAACCAAGTTTTGTTAGACGTTTACACCGTTTAACCACGAGCAATGCGCACCTCACGAGGTGCGGTTAAAGGAATTTAAATATGGCTATCGAGCCAAAGACACCGCGTAAGCGCGCTGCAAAGAAATCTACAAAGAAGTCACTCTCTCCAATTGAGGAGTCGACAGTCACACAAGCTCCTCGTGATCAAACAATTTCACTTGAAGCACCAGAGGCATCTGCGCCAAAAAGTCGCAAGAAGGCTGCAGTTCCGGTTCCAGTATTTCAAGCACCAGAAGTTGATAAGAGCGCACCGAAGGCGCGCAAAGCAACTGCAAAGAGCGCGTCCGTAAAGGATGATTCTGATTCATCAGAGAAACTTCCTGCTAAAGCTTCAGAAAAATCTGAGGGACCAATCGAAGACTCAGATTCAGAGAGCCGCTCATCGCGCAATCGCCGCCGCCGTCGTGGGGGCCGTGGTCGCCGCAAGCCAGGTAGCGCTGAAGGTAGTGAGAACGAGAATGATGTTTCAGATTCTGACTCTGAAGATTCAGATGAGACAACAACTGATGCTGATGGAACAACTCACCGCCGCCGCCGTCGTCGTCGCGCTACAGGTGATGGTGTCACTCCAGGTGAGGTCATCGATGAAGATGGCGTAGTTACAGTCGTTAAGGTTCGTGAAGTTCGCGAAAAGAGTGATCGCCCATCACGTGAGCGTTCTACACGTGATCGCAGTTCTCGGAACACACGTGGTCGCGATCGTGACCGTAATGATTCTTACCGCGAGCCATATCGTCGTCGTGGAACGATTTTGACTGATGCAGATTTCTTAGCTCGTCGCGAGAACGTGGATCGTGAAATGGTTGTCCGCCAGATTGGCGATCGTATTCAGATTGCAGTCATTGAAGATAATGTGATGGTTGAGCATTACGTCAACCGTAACGCTAACGTCTCCTATGTAGGAAACGTCTACCTCGGTCGTGTTCAGAACGTTCTTCCTTCTATGGAGGCAGCCTTTGTCGATATCGGAAAGGGACGTAACGCAGTCCTTTATGCAGGTGAAGTTAACTGGGATGCTGCAGGTATTTCGGAGTCTGAGCCACGCAAGATCGAAATGGTTCTTAAGACAGGCCAACCTGTACTCGTTCAGGTAACAAAGGATCCAATCGGTCAAAAGGGTGCACGACTTACAAGTCAGATCTCACTTCCTGGTCGCTATGTGGTCTATGTTCCTGGCGGCGGAATGTCAGGTATTTCAAAGCGTCTGCCTGAATCTGAGCGCACACGCCTTAAGTCAATCCTGAAGAATTTGATTCCAGATACAGCAGGTGTCATCGTCCGAACAGCAGCAGAGGGTGTTTCCGAGGAAGAGCTCACTGCAGATGTCGAGCGCTTAAAGGCGCAATGGGAAGATATTTATCAGAAGTCAGAAAATCCAAACTTCCACGCTCCAGCTCTTCTGCTCTCAGAGCCAGATCTTGCTGTGCGAGTCATTCGCGATATCTTCAATGAGGATTTCCGTAAGTTAACAATTCAGGGCAATGAGGCGTGGGAAGAAATCAGCTCATACCTCGGCTCAATCGCTCCAGAGCTATCTACTCGACTTGAGAAGTATTCAGGTAATGGCGACCTCTTTGCAGATTACAGAGTTGAAGAGCAGCTTGCGAAAGCATTCGACCGCAAGGTCTACCTTCCTTCTGGTGGATCACTGGTTATCGATCGCACCGAAGCCATGGTTGTAATCGATGTCAACACCGGTAAGTTCATCGGCAAGGGTGGAAACCTTGAAGAGACAGTCACAAAGAATAACCTTGAGGCTGCAGAAGAGATTGCTCGTCAATTACGCCTTCGCGACCTTGGCGGAATCGTTGTTATCGACTTTATCGATATGGTTCTTGAATCCAACCGTGAGGCAGTTCTTCGACGCCTTATCGAATGCCTTGGTCGCGATCGCACCAAGCATCAGGTTGCAGAGGTAACTTCATTGGGACTTGTGCAGATGACACGTAAGCGCGTCGGCCAAGGACTTATTGAGGCTTTCTCAACAACATGTGATTCATGTAATGGTCGCGGAATTCATATCCATATG
>CAZXVL010000024.1:0-534 GCA_964644425.1 uncultured Candidatus Planktophila sp. | reverse complement strand
TGGATCCAGTAAAGATGAAGGCTCCGATGCCTCAGGTAAATTCTCAGAGCGCACAGCATCCAGATCTTGCCGATAATGAGGAAGAGTCTGCTACTGAGCACGAGTTCCATGAGACCCTCAACAGTGAGTTAATTGGCGATGGGGTTGCCGGGGAGTCTGAGCCAGATGCAGTTGTGAGCCCTAAGGGCAAGCGCCGCCGTCGCGCCGCGAGCTCTGGAGTGATTACCGCCTAGTTCTGCCCAAGATTTCCCAGATTTACCCCGATTTGACCCTATAGGTGCGAAATCCGTATCCTTAGCGTCTGCCCGAGGCACCCCCTCAGGCGTAATATCTAAGAACAGAGGTTTAAGCGTGTACGCAATCGTAAAAGCTGGCGGTCGCCAGGAGAAGGTAACAGTGGGCGAGACCATCACTGTTGACCGTATTGATGCAAAGATCGGCGCATCAGTTAACTTCCCAACGCTCCTCGTAGTAGATGGCGCAAATGTCACTACTGATCCAAAGGTTCTCGCAGGCGTAACAGTCACTGGCGAA
>CAZXVL010000023.1:0-12175 GCA_964644425.1 uncultured Candidatus Planktophila sp. | reverse complement strand
AACCCGACCTCCTCTGGACTAAGACGGCCACGGTATTTCCGTGACAGGAGGGTTACAAACCTTCATCAACCTTAGGCCGGTGGCCTATGTGAATCAGGGGCTTAAGGGTAACTCTTGGGGATAGAAAGGTGAAATTCGCGCTCTTTAGACAGGTAATTCAGGCCAATACTCGCTCTTAAGGAGCCCGCCTGAGCGGTGCCTGCGGGCGAGAGCTACCGCGAGAGCGATAGAGGCTGCGATACGCAAAAGGGCGAAGCCGGCATAGATCTCAGTTGAGAGTCCGTACTTTGCATCAGTTAGAAGTGCCAAGTGTTGCCAGATTGCAATGTGATACCCAATCTCTGCAATCTGCCAGAACCAGAACCATGAGAGATCTCGCTTATCTTTAATTGCAAGTAAGACAAGGGGTGCAAGCCAGAGAACAAATTGAGGTGAATACACCTTACCGACAGCCATGACAACAATGAATATGTAGATCGCACTCATCGCAAGAGTGAGAGTCTCTTTCGTTTGCAATAGATAGATGGTGACGATGAGAACACCAATGAGCAATGTCAGAATCGTTAAGTAGTTAATATGTGTGAGGTTTAAACCATAGACGCTGAGTGCATACCAGATTGAACCCCAATCAGCTTGGCGTTTGAGATTGAGATCATAAAATCGCCACCATCCTTCTGGTGAAGTGATTGCAAAGGGAAGATTGATCAGAAGAAAGGTAGTAAGAGTGATAGCGATGTACTTCACGCCTTCAACAACCTTCTCTTGTCGCAAGAAGATGATTGCAATCGGAAGAAGTAAGAAGATAGGAAAAAACTTTGTAGCAATGGAGATTGCAAGAGCGAGTGAGCTCCATAAATATGCTTTTCGATCAAACCAATAAATTGCAAGCAGCATCGTTGCAATTGCCCAGAGATCCCAGTTGATATAGAGCGCGGCAACGCCGGTGGGAGCAAGTGCATATATATATGAGTACTCAGGTCTTATTCGATGGAATATAAATACTGAAGCAATAAATAGCAGAGCTATCAATGCAATATTGATTCGAAAATATGTAACTGGGCTATCTGTAGAGATTGCAGCTGTCGCCCACATGACTAGCCCTTGAAGGGCGGGATACTCCACCGCTTGTTCGCCGCCGCTATATGCCCATTTGCCATCACCGAAAGCTCGCTCACTAAAGAGCGCTGGTAAATCTGAGTAGCAGGCGTGAACATATTGGGTTGGACCCGCCCAATTAACGCCCTCACAGTGGCTGAACTTTGCATAGGAAAGTAGGGATGCAATTACTGCAAAGGCGAGAACGATGCGGGTTGTAATGCGCATATAAGTAGTATCGCTACTTCTTTGGAGTCTGCTTGCCGCCGCTTGTCATCACAATCGGATCGAGGCCACCAATATTTGCCGGTGCTGGGAAATCAAGAACTGGCTCTCCGCGAAGTGCGCCCTTCATAAATGCAGTCCAGATTCGCGCTGGGAAAGATCCGCCGGTAACGGAGGTGAGACCACCGATACCATTTAGTGATTCTGATGCGCTATCTCTAAAGAGGGCCACAGATGCTGCAAGTTGTGGTGTGTATGCAGAAAACCATGCAGATGCATTTGATTGTGAAGTTCCTGTCTTTCCTGCTGCCGGGCGACCAAGACCGAGGGCTGCTGCACCTGTTCCACCATTGACAACTGATTTGAGTGCATAGGTGAGATCTGCAGTTACCTCTGGACTAAAGACCTCTTGTGTCTGAGGCTTGCCTTCATAGAGAACGCCTTTATTTGCACCGGTAACAGATGCGATCAAATAAGGCTTTGAATACACACCATTTGCCGCAAATGTTGCATAGGAGTTAGCAACATCGATGACGTGAGGGGATGCAACACCGAGTGAGACTGAAGGAGTTGGCATCATTGCAACAGATTCAGGAATTCCGGCGCGACGCGCAACGTCTACAACTTTATCTAGTCCAGCCTTCATTCCAAGAGGAACATAGATTGTATTAATTGAGTGCTGAGTCGCAGTCATGAGATCAACTTGGCCCCAACCCTCATTGCCGTAATTGCTCACCAGGTATGGCTTACCTAGATCATCGAATGTCTGTGGTGAATCACCATTCCACATCGATGTCAGAGGAATTCCTTGTTCAAGTGCTGCAATCAGTGCAAATGGTTTAAATGTAGAACCCGCTAGTGCAATAGATTGCGTCGCATCGTTGAGTTGGCGCACCACATAATCTTCTCCACCATACATAGCAATGATTTCACCGGTTCCGGGTCTAATTGCCACAAGGCCAATATGTAGGTTATCTGGCGCATTCTTTGGAGTCAGCTTATTAACTGCATCCACTGCTGAAACTTGGGCTTTTTCAACAATCGTTGTCTTAATGACATAACCGCCCACCATCAACTGCTCACTAGTAAAGCCGAGCTTGCTCAACTCTTTCTGTGCAGCGTCGATAATGTAACCCTTAGGTCCACTCAGTGATCCACCTGTTGTGCGAGGTGAGATTGTTGGCATCTTTGCAGATGCTGCCTCTTCAGCGGTAATCCAACCTTCTTCAAGCATCTGGGAGATGACGTATTTAAATCGTGCATCAAGGCGCTTCTGATTATCTCCACCAAGTGATGGGTCATAGAGGCCGGGTGAGCGCAAGATACTTGCGATAACCGCACATTGTGAGATTGATAGTTGGCTGGCATTTCTATTGAAGTACTGCTGTGACGCCGTCTGCACTCCATATGAGCCGCGGCCAAAGTAAATGGTGTTGAGATAATTTTCGAGAATCTGATCTTTTGTTAGCGCATTCTCAAGCTTGAGAGCAATGACAAGTTCTTTTACCTTGCGCTGAATACTACGCTCTGATGTAAGAAACGCGGTCTTGGCATACTGCTGAGTGATTGTTGAACCGCCACGACCATTTCCTAAGGTCAGGACGTTATCTGCAACTGCAGAGAGAAGACCTGTAACGCTAAATGCACGGTTGCTATAGAAGTTTGTATCTTCTGCAGCCATTACAGCGTGACGAAGTTTCAGTGGAATCTTTGCAAGAGGCAGGATCTGGCGGTTCTGTGCACCGATGCGACCAATCTCATTGCCATTTGAATATTGAATGACTGTCGCTTGGCTGTTGACGTAATCGTTGGGATCAGGAATATCGACTGTAAACCAAGCCAGTGCAAAGAGAGTTGAGCCGGCTACAAAGCCGAAACCAAAGATGAAGATTCCGGCACGGATCAGCTTGGTGCGAATGCGCTTGGCGCGACTGACCTTGACCTTGCTTGAAGACTTCTTTGGGGTTGAAGCCTTTCCCTCTTTAGGTGTGCTCACGTGCTTAGGTTACCGCTGAAGTCCTCATCCTCAAGTGTTCGCTGACGGCGAGGTGGCTTGCGTGTAACCCCATCACCTAATAAATAGGAAGAGCAGAGGTGATTCCATGAACAGTCACGACAAACTTCAACGATATAGACAGCAAATTCACCGAATTCACGCTCCATCTCAATCAACTCTGATGGCGTTTTGATGCGCCCTGAGAATTGACCTAACTGGTCACCGAATGTGTAGCGAATCTCGACCAACTTATCTTTCTTGCAGACAGGACAGTTGCGATCGGCCTTCTCACCATGAAACTTTGCAGCCCGCATCAAATATGGATCTGCATCACAAGCATCAACTACTCCACGAAAGAGATTGAGAAGAGTTGCTCTCTTATCGAGTGAGTAATCGATAAAGTTTCGAGCACTCTTTCCTACAGGTGATTTTCCACTGGGTCTATCTCCACTGGGGATCATGGATGGCGGCGGGCCTTCCACCATTGGATAAGTTCCTCAGTTGCACGTTCCTCACCTAGGGGGCCATGCTCCATACGAAGTTCCATCAGGAAGTCGAGAGCTTTTCCGACGTCAGCAGATGGCTTGATCTGTAAGAGTTGCATCACTTGTGCGCCATCTAGGTCGGGACGGATTTTTGATAGCTCCTCTTCCTCCATCAACTTTGCAATGCGAGCTTCAAGGCTGTCATAGGTGCGCGATAGTCGCTCAGCCTTCTTTACATTGCGCGTTGTGCAATCAGCTCGAGTAAGAACGTGAAGATGAGTTAACAAATCTCCTGCATCGCGAACATATCTGCGGACAGCAGAATCAGTCCACTCTCCTTCCCCATATCCATGGAAGCGAAGATGGAGTGCCACAAGCGTCTCAACTGCATCAATAGTCTCATTATCAAAGCGCAACTCTTTAAGACGCTTCTTTGAAAGCCGTGCACCAACTACCTCATGGTGGTGAAATGAAACTCCGCCTCCAGCAATGAGATTACGCGTCTTTGGTTTTCCAATGTCATGAAGAAGTGATGCAAGTCGAATGACAAGATTTGGTCCGCCAAGGCGATCTTCTTGCGTAATTGCCTGCTCTAGAACGGTAATGGAGTGTTCATACACATCTTTATGGTGATGGTGTTCATCAATTTCAAGACGAAGTTTTGGGATCTCCGGTAGTGCAATATCGGCAAGTCCTGTATCGACAAGAATTGTGATTCCGATGCGAGGATGATCTGACATTAACAACTTAACAAATTCATCGCGGATACGCTCTGCAGAGATGATTGATAAGCGTGGCGCCATAGAGCTCATCGCCTCAAGAACATCATCTGCAAGTGTGAAGTTCAATTGTGCAGCAAATCGTGCAGCACGCATCATGCGTAGTGGATCATCGCTAAATGATTGTTCAGCTGTAACCGGGGTGCGCAAAATCTTCTTTGCTAAATCATCGATGCCGCCAAATGGATCGATGAACTCAGGTTTTGTTGTTGTGAGTTCAAGTGCCATGGCGTTAACAGTAAAGTCACGACGCGAGAGATCGCCCTCGATTGAATCTCCGTATTCAACATCTGGTTTGCGAGAATCTTTTTCGTAAGTTTCACTTCGATATGTTGTTACTTCAACAGTTGTATCTCCGCGCTTACCTGCAACTGTTCCAAATTCAATTCCCGTATCCCAAACATTCTCAGCCCAACTCTTAAGAATTTTCTTACTTTCAAGCGGATGAGCATCGGTTGTGAAATCAAGATCATTTCCAAGACGGCCAAGAATTGCATCGCGAACAGGACCGCCGACAAGGGCTAAGCGGAAACCTTTCGCTGCAAAGGCAGCGGCGAGTGAGCTGGCGAGAGGTGCACGCTCAACCAGGGAGGCGAGGGCAAGCTCGCGCCCAAGTTCAATCTTCTCGTTGCTCACAATAGATAAGCCTAGTCGCGCCTTTCGCCACTCTCGCCCATCACGAGAGGTCGCATCGCGTACTCTTAAGCCATGACCCCGGCACCTAGTGCGGGCAGCGAAGGTATTAAGAAGAAGCGTCGACGTAAGCGTCCGGCGCATCGCTCCCCACAGAATTCACCTACCCAGACGGGTGGGCAAGTTGAAGGCAAGAAGCCCCCTGTAAAGCGAGCTGCCTCAAAGATTGTCTATGCCAAAAGAGTCGATGAGGTCTCCGCAGGTGGTCTCGTCATCGATTCAACTGGAAAACTCGGCCTTCTTATTGGTCGTCGCGATCAAAAAGATCAATCAGGAAAGCGCATTCTCTGGTCGCTGCCTAAAGGTCATATCGAAGAAGGTGAGACTCCAGAAGAAGCTGCTCTTCGTGAAGTTGCAGAAGAGACTGGTATCCAATCTCAGATTGAAAAATCTCTCGGCGTTATCGATTTCTGGTTTATGGCCGGTGGTAAGAGAATCCATAAAACTGTTCATCACTATCTCTTCCGTGAAAGCGGTGGATTACTCGCTGCTCAAGAGAGTGAAGTAGATGAGGTTGCATGGTTTCCTCTTAATGAGATCATCGACAAACTTGCATATCCTGATGAGAAGAAGTTAATTGCTCGCACTAATGCCACAACAGAGTTGGCACCACAATGAGAGCGCCTTTTGGTAAGAAGGTAGCACTCCTCTTTCTTGCACTTATCACCTTTGCACTTCTTCCCTCAGCAACTGCTGCAACACCTGTTGTGCGAATAGTCGATGTTCCCCACACAAACTATGACGGAACATTTCGAGATAATGAATTAGCATTCTCACTTACTCCTGGGGGAAAGTTAGGACGTGCAGTTTTTGAGTCAGATATGACAACAACGTGGGTTATCGATGCGGCCCTGCTTGATGAAATCATCGATATGTCAGATGGCTATCTCTATAAAGGTGTTGAAGATCCAGTCGGTGCAAGTGTTGCCCTCATCTGGTTACAGCAATTGCGGATTGCAACAGTGGGTAATCCAATCGTGGCACTTCCTTACGGAAATCCAGATGCATCCCTTGCACGATCACTGAACTCAACTGAGCTCAAGTTCTACTCAGAGCTTGGCCGAATCAAGTTAGAGGCTTTCTTTGGTCGCGCTGTCATCTCGCAAAATGGTTGGGGAGCTGGAAAATCACGCTTAAATAGCGACTTTCAGAGGCTATATAAGAATGAAGCAAATCTGCTTCGTAGCTATACCCAGGTAATTGATGTTGCCGAGATTAATGATCTTCGAGCTCGTTTAGGTCGAGTGCTCAATCCATTGCTCTCCGAGAAGGATCGAGCATATTTTGCCTATCAAGGCCGTGATGCAGTTGCTGTAATTGCTAAGAAGTTACGTGTTGTCGCAGGACGTTTTCAGTTAACCTCTGATCGCGTCAAAGTTCCGCTGACTTTGGTTAATAATTTTGATACCGCAACAACTGTTAGTCTCTCTTTGATTCCTATGAATTCACGTGTGCAGGTTGAGAACGTTAACAACATCACTATTCCACCTCGCTCTCGAATTCAGATCTCTGTGCCTTTTGATGTCATTGCTTCAGGGTCAACTCTTGTTAATGCACAATTTATGACACCACAGGGCAATCGTGTGGGTGAGGTGTCGCGCCTTCACCTCTCACTTACCGTTATTGATTCACGCGTTGCATACTTCACCACAGGAGCAGCAATTGTTCTCTTCTTAGCTGCTATTGCTCAGTCGGTCCGTCGAATCCGTAGGAGCCGCCGTGAAAAATAACGAACTCTTTAGAGCATCCTCTGTGATGGCACTTGGCACCATCATCTCTCGCATTACAGGATTTATTCGTGCAGTACTTGCTGTCGCGGTTTTGGGTACTGCGCTCTTGGCTGATACTTATAACGTTGCAAATACGATGCCGAATATTCTCTATAACTTGCTTGTAGGTGGAGCGCTCACTGCAATCTTTGTTCCGCAACTTGTTCGATCATTTTCTGACGAAGATGGTGGCCACGGTTTTGCTTCACGCCTTGTCACAACGATTTCAGGAATCCTTGCACTCCTTGTTGTGGTCGGTGTCATTTTTGCGCCTGCACTTGTAAGACTCTATGCACCAGAATTCTCTGCGGCAGGCTTTGAAACCGAGCAAGAGATTGCAGTTGCTTTCACACGCTACTGCCTTCCACAGATCTTCTTCCTTGGCCTCTTTACGATGTTAGGCCAGGTTGCCAATGCACGCGGTTCCTTCGCCCCCCTAATGTGGGCGCCAATAGCTAATAATCTCGTTGTTATCGCCGTCTTTGGTGGCTTTCTCATCTTTACTAAGACAATCTCACTAGAAACAATTACTGATAGCCAGATTCAATTATTGGGCTGGGGAACTACTGCAGGTGTTGTGATTCAAGCCCTCATCTTGATTCCTGTTGTAAAGCGCTCGGGTATCAAATTGCGTCCTATCTTTGGTGTGGCAGGGCTTGGAAAGTCATTTAAGTTAGCTGCTTGGACTTTGATCTACGTATTAATTTCTCAGCTGGGTTATCTGGTTACAGTCAATGTTGCAACAGCTGCAGCTGTTCGTAATGCGCAGGCGGGTATTGAAACCGGTGTTGGTTTTACGCCATATACAAGCGCCTACTACATCATGTTGTTGCCGTATTCGATTGTGACTATCTCAATCGTCACCGCACTCTTGCCGCATCTATCCCAATTAGCAATCGATAAGAAGGTAGAAGAGGTTCGCCTTCAATTAATTCGTGCGATAAAAATGGTGGGTGTCGTTACTGTTCCAAGTGCTATCGCTCTGATCTTCTTTGGTCCTCTTATGACCGAAGTTCTCTATATGGGAATCTCACTCGATGACTCTCGATATATTGGATATGTTCTCTCAGCTATGGGATTTGGATTGATTCCTTTTAGTATTAATTTGATTTTAATTCGTGGATTTAATGCATTTGAAGATACAAAAACTCAAGTGATCTCTATCTTTATTATCAATGCGATATCAGTCGGGCTCTCCTACCTCTTCCTTGCAAACCTTGATAGTGGCGTCGTCACAATCGGTCTTGGTGCCGCGTTTTCTATTAGCTACATAGTTGGACTTTTTGTCACATTGGCTTTGATTAAGCGACATGTTGGCACTTTAAAGGTGCGAGATTTTGCGCGTCAGCATGGTTCACTTCTTCTCGCATCACTTCTTGCAATGGCTCCATTCTTTGCACTCTCCACTGTGCTTAATTGGGATTCAGGCGGCGCTGGGGCAGGACTTCGCACCCTTCGTTTGGCGTTGATTCTCATGGGAAGTGGTCTGGGTTATCTCTTCTTCGCCCACCTCTTTAAAGTCGCTGAAATCGCTGGCTTGAGAGAGTTCGCCACATCTACCTTGGGCCGCCGCAAGAAGTAAAGGCGCGATAAGGTGCGCTCATGAGCACTGATGTACGCGAGATTGTCATTGTAGGTTCCGGACCAGCTGGATATACAGCTGCTATCTATGCTGCGCGTGCACAACTTAATCCTCTTGTTTATGAGGGTTCAGTCACCGCCGGTGGCGCACTCATGAATACCACTGAAGTTGAGAACTTCCCTGGATTTATCGATGGAATCATGGGTCCAGACCTTATGGACAACATGCGCAAACAAGCTAAGCGCTTCGGTGCTGAGCTCATTACAGATGATGTCGTTGAGATGGATCTTCAAGGTCCAGTTAAGACCATTAAAGATGGTTCAGGTAATGTCGTAAAGGCCAAGGCTGTAATCCTTGCAATGGGTTCTGCATACCGCGAGATTGGACTTGAGAATGAGAAGCGACTTTCAGGTCGTGGAGTCTCATGGTGTGCAACATGCGATGGTTTCTTCTTCCGTGATCAGGTAATTGCAGTTGTTGGTGGTGGCGATTCAGCAGTTGAAGAGGCGACATTTCTTACAAAGTTTGCATCAAAGGTTGTCTTGATCCACCGCCGTGATTCATTGCGCGCATCAAAGATCATGCAAGATCGCGCCTTTAATAACCCTAAGCTCGAGATTATGTGGGACACAGAGGTCATAGATGTTCTTGGTGAGAACAAGGTTGAAGGTCTCAAGCTTCGCAATACAAAGAGTGGTGAAGAGTCAATCGGTGAATTTACTGGTCTCTTTGTTGCAATCGGACATATTCCACGTTCTGAGCTTGTCACAACTCAAGTGGCACTCGATAACGAGGGTTATGTCAAAGTTGAAGATCGCTCAACACGCACAAGCGTCTCTGGCGTCTTTGCATGTGGCGATCTCGTCGATCACACCTATCGTCAAGCGATTACAGCTGCGGGTTCAGGTTGCGCAGCCGCGTTAGACGCAGAGAAATTCCTCTCTCACTAGTATTCTTGCAGTATATAAATCTCAGTTATATAAGTTTCAGTACGTAAATATCACTATCTATAGGAGTTAGAGCATGAGCACACCAATCAAGGTAACAACAGCTGATTTCGATCAGGTTGTCCTCAAGAGCAGCAAGCCAGTTTTAGTTGATTTCTGGGCTGAATGGTGTGGTCCATGCCGCGCAATCGCTCCAATCTTGGACGATATCGCTGCAGAGCATGGAGATAAGCTCACAATTGCAAAGCTCAATACAGATGAAGAGTCTGCAATTGCAATTAAGTATGGAGTCACATCTATTCCAATGCTTAACGTCTACGTTAATGGAGAAGTTGTTAAGACCATCATCGGTGCAAAGCCAAAGCCTGCACTTTTGAAGGAACTTGAAGGCTTTATCTAATATTGCAATGAAGGAGCTATCTCCCGATGAGATTCGTTCTTTTCAACAAGAACGTGGCCTCCATGTAACTGGTGAACTCAACGACGCGACCGCTCGCGCCTTAGAAGAGGCGCGGTGGAAGCTCGGTGATCGCTCTCTCTATCTTCAACAAGCTCCATGGATGCGTGGTGATGATGTTGCGACACTTCAATCACGTCTTACGGAGATGGGTTTTAATTGTGGTCGCGTCGATGGAATCTTTGGTCCTCTTACCGAATCTGCAGTAAAGGATTTTCAAAAATCTGTTGGTGCAAAGGTCGATGGGCGTTGTGGTCCTGCAACAATTATTGCGCTCTTGAGATTAACTAAGACAATCTCAGGTGGTGCACCTACTGCTCTACGTGAGAGTGCAAAGCAGAAGAATCGTGGACCAGCTCTTGCAAATAAGGTCATTGTTCTCGATCCAGGTTCTCGCGAAGATGAAGTTGAGATTGTCTATGACATTGCAGGTCGTATTGAAGGCCGTCTCTTGGCGCTGGGTGCAACGGTCTTTCTTGCCCGAGGTGCAACAAATAATCCGAGTGAAGAAGAGCGCATTGCATTTGCTAACTCCAATAGCGCAGATCTCTTAATCTCTATCCATACAGATACTCATAGCAATCCTGCAGCACATGGTGTTGCCACCTTCTTTTATGGCTCTGAAGCACACGGTATTCACTCAGTTGTGGGCGAGCGCTTTGCATCATTGGTACAGCGCGAAATCTGTGCCCGCACCGATCTTCTTAACTGTCGCACCCATGCAAAGACATGGGATCTTCTTCGCCTTACCCAAGCACCTGCTATTCGCATTGATCTTGGCTATCTCAGTAATCCAGGCGATGCGGGACGCCTTGCTCGTCCTGAATTTCGAGACACTATTGCCGAGAGTTTTGTAATTGCTATTCAACGCCTCTATCTGGCCGCAGAAGATGATGCCAAGACCGGCACACTTCGAATCTCTGACCTACGAAGTGCTGGTATTCGTCGCTAATTTGTCGCCTTCTCATCGCACGGGTGTGGGAAGATTTGCCCCATGTCAGAGGTAAATGTTCGCTATCAGACCGGTGCTCCACAGAATCTTGAAGAGAGATTTGCTGCCCGAGCCGCCGGAATGTTGCCCTCTGAAATTCGCGCCCTCTTCGCCGTAGCCTCACGTCCAGAGATTGTCTCTCTTGCTGGAGGAATGCCTAATCTCTCTGCACTTCCAATGGAGATGATGGCTGGCGTTGTTAATGACTTGATTTTAAAGAATGGTTCTGAAGCGCTGCAGTATGGAAGCGGGCAGGGCCACCCAAAACTTCGCGAACAGATATGCGATGTGATGGCACTTGAAGGTATTCGTGCAAACCCTGACGATGTAGTTGTTACAACAGGCTCACAGCAAGCTTTAGATCTCATCTCTCGTATCTTTATTGATCCAGGCGATGTTGTGTTGGTAGAGGCACCTTCGTATGTGGGTGCTCTCGGAACATTCCGCCAATATGAGGCATCTGTTGTCCATGTTGAGATGGACCACGATGGAATGATCCCTGAATCACTCAGCGCTGCTATTACCAGTGTTCGTGCCGCCGGGCGAAAGATTAAGTTCTTGTATTTAATTCCAAATTACCAAAATCCAACTGGTGTCTGCCTACCTGCAGATCGCCGCACACAGATTCTTAATATCTGCCGTGAAGCTGGGATATTTGTAGTTGAAGATAACCCTTATGGATTACTAGGTTTTGATAAGCCGTCACCAAATGCGATGCGTGCTGAAGATTCAGAGAATGTGATCTACCTTGGATCTTTTTCAAAGACAATTGCCTCTGGTCTTCGTGTTGGTTGGGCTCTTGTTCCTCAATCATTGAAAGATAAGTTGGTGATTGCATCTGAATCATCAATTCTCTGCCCATCAAACTTTACCCAGCTGACAATCTCTAGCTATCTTGCAGATCAGCCTTGGCGTGATCAAATTGCAAGTTTCTGTGAGCTTTATAAAGTCCGACGTGATGCGATGCTTGAATCACTAGAGCAACATTTTCCTCAAGAGGCGACATGGACAAAGCCCGGTGGTGGCTTCTATGTCTGGGTTAATTTGCCTGCAGAGATCGATACGAAAGCTTTAATGCCGAAGGCGATTGTGGCCAAGGTTGCCTATGTTCCAGGAAATGCCTTCTATGCAGATGGCCTCGGATCATGGTCGATGC
>CAZXVL010000022.1:0-12255 GCA_964644425.1 uncultured Candidatus Planktophila sp. | reverse complement strand
GTGCTCGCTCTGGTTCTAGTGGTGGTAGCTCTGCTGCCTTCAACAGCCCACGCCACAGTTACCGTCTCCGGCAAGAATGGCTCAACTATCTCCATCTCGCAGAAGAGTTTTTCAAAGAGTGCAAAGGTTGTAGTCACAGGTAGGAACTTTGACGAAACAGTTGGCATCTACCTTGCCTACTGCGTTATGCCAAAGAAGGGCGAAGCGCCAACACCTTGTGGCGGTGGCGTCAATAAAGCTGGAATTGGAGAAGCCTCTTATTGGATCTCCTCTAATCCTCCACCTTATGGAAACGGCCTTGCGATCGCATATAAAGCAGGGGGTCGCTTTAAGGAAGTAGTTGCTGTAACCAAGAAGATTGGAAAGTTTGATTGCACAAAGGTCAAGTGTGCAATCACAGTCAGATCAGATCATATGCATGAAGGTGATCGAACCCACGATATCTATATTCCCATCACCATTAAGTAGCTCTCACAACCAACAATAAAAGGATAAAAATGAAAACTCGTTCAGTGATTGCCTCACTAGTTCTAGCTATCTCAACGTTGAGCTTTGCCCCTCAAGCAAACGCTGAGACTTTTATGTGGTCAAGTGCACCACTTACAGGACTCAATCCTGCAGGTGACACAATCAATGGTGGCTTTACAAAGTTCCCAACCAAGGCCGGTATGTATATCCAGCAGTGTGTCGAACCTGTTGGCACAGCCCGTCCTGTGACATGTAGCGACACTCTCCAATTGTGGGTGACTCCAGGTGGAGCTCAGGGCACAACAAGTCCAACGGGTGGAATTGCGATGAAGGTATCAGGCAGCATCACAGGCAAAGGTGTCACCGTTGACTGCACAAAGGTTCAGTGTGGTCTCTTCTTCCGCCTCGATCACACTGCGCCACAAGATACCTCTGAAGATAAGTTCTACCCCATCACATTTAGAGAAGGTGCCGCCGCACCAGCTCTTGCAGCTGATGAAATCACGGTAACGCTCAATGGAAAGCCCCTTGTTCGCAATGTTGCTATCAATCTTTCCTATCGCGCACCAGCAAAAATTGTGGCAGTTGCAAAGTCGGGAGCAACAGTTAACTTCACTTCACTCACCCCAGATTGCAGCTATGCAAATGGAACACTCACAGCCCTTAAGGGCGCAGGTCAATGTGCCCTTGCATATTCGACCGTAGCCACAGCAACAACGGCTGCTGCAACAGGTAACTTCCCATTTTACTTAGTACCCGGTGATCAGAAGATTTCCATCAAGGCACTGACTGTCTCCAAGGGAAAAATCAAGATTCTTCCTCTTGAGACAAACTTCGGTCAGGCAATCTCATACTCTTCTAACTCTAAGAACTGTCGTGTTGAGCTCAATGTTCTCGAGGTAAAGGGTGGTTGCGTTATCACCGCAAAGGCGAGTGCAAAGAGCGGCATGTGGAATGCAATGAAGAGCACAATCAGAGTTAAGGCTAAGTAGATCAAGAAGCAGAGATTTACTGAGCTAAAGCCTTAAGGCCGGCGATGCAGTAGTCACGAGTCAATGCGATCAGTGACTGCGCATCGTCGCCGCTTTCTATACGACGCGTTGCGCTATCTGTAGTTCCTTGAATAAGAGATAGTGCAAGATGAATATCTGAGACTCCAAGTTCTGCAAGCTTGCCTGAGAGTGGAGCAAGGAGCGCTCTATGCGCTGCACCGATTGCCGCACCACGATCACGAGGAAGATCAATTGCATTCAGAGATTTCGCTAAGAGGTGGCGACCATCGGCAATGTATTGAAGTGAGCCTTCAATCCAGAGTTCAATGGATTCTTGCGGGCTCTGCCCACGCTCTGATAGCTCAGATAGCTCCTGAGCAAAGTTCTTCAACTCATCAATAATGAGGTCAGCAACTAAATCGGCGCTACTTGCAAAGTACTCATATACAGATGTGCGAGATAGGCCGGCGCGAGCAGCCACTGCTGCAACCGAGATGGAAGTGCCCCCGGATTCGAGAGCAATTGCAGTTGCCGCTTCGATCAACTGCGAGCGTCGCCAATCGCGGTGTTGCGCGAGGGTGTCGGTAGCGATGCGAGGCATGAACACAGCTTACGTTCGAGAAAATCCTGGCGCGAGGCGAAATCTGTGATGCGTACTACTTAAGGGAGTCCCGCAGGCGTGAGAGAGAGTCTCGAACGACCTGTTTATCGTTGGTCCGCCAGAGAGGAGGCATTGAATTAAGGAGAACCTGTCCGTAGCGCTTTGTGACAATACGAGAATCCATGATCGCCACAACTCCCCTGTCGTCCACACTTCGAATAAGGCGACCGGCTCCTTGTGCCAGTAACAATGCAGCACGAGGAACAGAGACTTGCATAAAGCCACTACCGCCAGATGTATCTGCAAGAGCAGAACGTGCTGCCATCACCGGTTCATCAGGACGTGGAAATGGCAAGCGATCAATTGCCACCAAGATGCATGAATTGCCTGGAACATCGACTCCTTGCCAGAGTGACATGGTGCCGAGTAGAACTGATGTTTCATCGGATGCAAATCGTTCAACAAGAGGTGCTACTGCATCACCACGTTTTTGGGTGATGATTGAGATAGGTCTCTCTGCAAGAACTTTACGCAGGTGAATATCTGCTGCCTCCACACCTCGCCATGAGCTAAACAGTGCCAAGGTGCGGCCGCCGGCTGCATCGATGAGCTCACCGAGCTCTTCAAGAGCTTCAGGAGCTGTGCCATCACGGCTTGGTTCGGGTAGGTGTTTGGGCAGATAGAGCATTCCTTGATTAGCAAAGTCAAAGGGCGAACCAACATCTAGCATCTGCAAGTTTGCTGGATCAATATCGCCTTCATCAACTTCTTCATCGATATCAGAGCCAACAATAAATCCGATGCTCTTTGCCATCGCATCAAATCCGTTACCGACGGTGAGAGTGGCAGAGGTTGCAATCACGGGATTCTGAGTCAATAAATTACTACGAAGAATATGAGAGACAGAAAGCGGAGCAAGATGCAGTGTTGAAAAAGTTGGCTCATACCAGAGCACATGGGTATCACCCATCTTCAATAGCTTTCCCGCAGTTGTAGCAATCTCTTGCACTGCCCCTTTAACGCGCGCCCATTCAGAGAGAGCATCTGGATCTGTGATCTCATCGCTACTGCCTAACGCCTGTCCTATTGCATTAGCGGCATCTTTGACTAATCGGATTGGATGTTCGAGAGATTGTGGTATCTCTTCAAGGCGACCTTGACGGGAGAAATCACCTTTCACATCCTCGCCGTAATCAGCCATGGCATCATGGAAGCTATCGGCTGCATGTGTAAATGAATCCGAGAGCTTGCCAGGCATGTATTTGCGAGCCATAGCAGCTGCGCGTTGCACGCGACCAGAGGTAAGCTCTTCTGTTACCGCTTGTGTGGTTCGGTCCATAAATTCATGGGCTTCATCAAGGATAACTGCATCGCGCTCAGGCAAGATGGGATGAGAGTCAACAATCTCAATTGCAAGCAAGGTGTGATTGGTGACGACAACATCTGCACTTTGTGCCTTTGTCTTGGCCTTAGCGGCAAAGCAGTCACTGCCCCATGCACAGCGATCTGCGCCTACACATTCGCGCCCGGAAAGAGAGTTCGCAGCCCACACGCGCCGATCAACTTCAGGTGCATCATCTCGATCACCGGAAACATTCTTACTGCGCGCCCAAGCGTGGAGACGCTTTGCATCTTTTTCAAGATATGAAGCTTCAAGAAGTATCTCTGAGTCTGGGTCAGGCTCTTCTGAGTTCATCTTTGCAAGACAGATGTAATTTCCTACACCTTTATAGATTGCATAAGTAATCTCGCGCCCCAGCTCTTTTTCAAGAGCGGGGACAACGGCAGGAAGGTCACGCTCAACAAGCTGTCGCTGAAGAGCCAGCGTTGCTGTTGCAACCAAGACCTTGCGCCCATGAACAAGGGCAGGGATGAGGTAGGCAAGAGATTTTCCAGTGCCTGTTCCTGCCTGCACCATCAGGTGGTGGCGATCTGTCAGGGCGTTAGCTACAGCCTCGGCCATCTCTATCTGGCCATCTCGAGGCTTTCCTCCAATGGCAGAGACGGCAACTTCAAGGGCTTTGCGCACCTGTGCCGACATCTCGCTCATGTGGCCACCTTATCGAAGGATGAGAGAAAGAATGGGAGGGTGTGAAAAAGTAATTGAATTTTCAACTACTTCTGATAACATCGGCCCATGACCACGATGCCAGCTCTCTATATCGGCCATGGCGCTCCCCTGCTCTTAGATGATCCTGTCTGGAGTAGTGAGTTAGCTGCAATCACTGCGAAATTTGAGAAACCAAAAGCAATCTTGATCATCTCTGCACATTGGGAGTCAGCGCCCATAGCAATCTCAAGTCCATTCGAGGCAACTCCCCTGGTCTATGACTTTGGTGGATTTGCCCAGAAGTTCTTTGAGATGACTTATGAAACTCCCGATGCAACCGCACTTGCTGCTCGCATTGCAGCGATGATGCCCAAATCTGAACCATTGCATCAATCCAATCGTGGATTAGATCATGGAGCCTGGGTGCCACTTCGCGTGATGTATCCAGATCACGATATTCCGGTACTTCAGATGTCGATGCCCACATCTGATCCTGGAAAGCTTATTGAGATAGGCCGTCGCCTTGCACCGTTACGCGATGAAGGCGTGCTAATTATTGGATCAGGCTTTATGACACATGGACTTCAATATCTTCGCGATTGGTCGATTGATGCAAAAGCACCTGGCTGGTCCTCTGAATTTGATGCATGGGCTGCAGAGCGACTTGCAGAAGGCGATATTGATTCACTTGCGGCCTATAAAGATTTAGCGCCTGCAGTGCAGTATGCCCATCCCACCGTCGAGCACTTCACCCCGCTCTTTGTAGCCCTTGGTGCAGGAAGTGATATCGATGCAGCTCCAGAGACTTTGATTGAAGGTTTCTGGATGGGCCTTTCAAAGCGTTCGCTGCTCGTTTCCTGACTTTACATATAAGAAAACTCCCCCTGATTAAACGTTTCTCAGAGGGAGTTATTCTTTAACGAGAGAATGCTGCTAGGTGATTCCGTGATGCCTGAAGAAGATAATTCATGACAGCGGTGATATCGGCAGGATATGAACTTTGGAGATCCTTCTCCAGATCTGCAATATCAATTTTCTCAATCTTGACTCCTACGCCAAATGCCTCAGCAACCCCGGCCTTTCCTTCCTTGGTAAGTGAGGTGTAGAGAGCCTGAAGGCTCTTGTCATAGAAGACGCCGGCCTTGCGATTCAATGTTGGGTTCCAGACGTTGTATGTCTTTAAAAGCGCCGCAACCTGATCCATATGGCTCTGCTCAGATTTAACAATGTTTGAGAATTTTTGAGAGGTCACATTTGTTGCAAGGTAGGCATAGACATCACGAGCCAACTTCTCTTCTTCGACCAGATACTTCAACTGCGCTTTCTGAGCCCCGGTGAGAGTGACTGTTGCTGCCTGTGAAGGTGAAATTGTCGCAACAAGAGCGGCTACAACTGCGATTCCAATAATTTTCTTTCTCATGGTCTTACCTACATTTTCCAGGTTCTAAAGGAGCTTACTTAGCTTCTCGTTACCTGCAATACGCACTATTCACCCACCAGCTGGAAAGCCGGAGAGTGCTAGCTGAGAAAAACTTGTGCCTTTGCTGGGCTTCTATAGAAAAGCCAGTGCAGCTATCGCTGCGTCATAACCCTTATCTTCTTTTGAGCCTGCCACACCTGAACGTGCAATGGCTTGATCAAGATCATTGCACATAAGAACACCGTAACCGATGGGCCTAGACCACTTGAGTTGGACATCGATCACTCCTTGAGTAACTCCCTGGCACACATAGTCAAAATGTGGAGTCTCGCCCTTAAGAACTAGACCGACTGCAACTACCGCATCAAAGTTCTTCTCGAATGCCTTCTGTGCAGCCAATGGAATTTCAAATGAGCCAGGCACAAAAATAACTTCAATCTTCTTCACATCGGCAGCTTCGAGTGCACGACGTGCTCCGGCTATGAGATCACCACAGAGCTCTGGATGCCAGGATGAAGAGATAATCGCAACTTTCGCTTTCGGGTGCTTCTTGATTTCAATCTCAGGTGCGTGGCCAGCCATTATGCATTCTCTCTTTCATGTCCGAGCTTGCTTCTCTTTGTCTCAATATATCTTTTGTTAAATTCTTGAATCTGTGTAGAAAGATTCTTTTGATTGACAGTTAGTCCCGCAGATTTCAGAGCTGCAACCTTTTCAGGATTGTTCGTCAGCAATGTGAGTTCTCTTAAGCCTAGGGTTGCAACAATATCTAGAACATCGCTCCAATCGCGGGCATCGATTGGGTGGCCCAGTTGAAGGTTTGCTTCAACGGTATCGAGCCCCTGATCTTGTAGACGATAAGCCTTGAGTTTTTCAGTTAGACCCACGCCACGACCTTCATGGTCTCGAATATAGATAATAAAGCCATAGCCATGCTCTTGAATGAGTTTCTTTGAAAGGGCTAACTGTGGCCCACAATCACATCGCATTGAACCCAAAACATCACCTGTAAAGCACTCGGAGTGGATTCGAACCATCGGAACAATATCTCCGCCGCCCCATCGCGCTATGACATGATCGCGAGCTTTAAGTGCGGGATAGGTTGCAATATCCCACTTGCCACCATCGAGCTGAACTGGACTCCATTCCAGATGAAGTTCTGGTTGGAGATCAAAACTTTGACTCCTCCAATATTGGGTTAACTCTTCAATTGTGATCGACTTAATGCCATGAGCTAAAGCAAATGCACGCAGGCGTTCACCGCGCGCCATAGAGCCATCTTCATCGACGATCTCTGACAGAAGTGCTGCAGGTGGCGCTGCGACCAATTGAGTGAGCGCAAGACCGGCCTCTGTGTGTCCACCGCGGCCTGCAAGTCCTTCCGGATGAGCAATCAAAGGAAAGATATGGCCAGGTCGCGCGAAATCATGAGCTTGGCTCTTTACATCAGCTAATGCGCGGATTGTCAGAGTGCGCTCATGGGCGCTCACACCAGTTGTCAGTCCCTGCGCAAGGTCGACAGAGACGGTAAATGCTGTCTTCCTTTTATCCTGATTGCTCTCAAACATTAAGGGAAGATCAAGTCTGCGAGCTGCAGCACGGTCTATGGCAACACAGAGAATTCCAGTCGTATGACGCACCATAAATGCAGTCTGCTCTGGCGTAACCATGTCACCTCGGATGATGAGATCGCCTTCATTTTCACGGCTCTCATCATCTGTGACAATGAGAAACTTGCCTGCGGCAAAGTCATCAAGTGCCTCTTTAATTGACATCGCTGGCACCTCTCTTGGAAATCAACCGCTCAACATACTTTGCAAGGATGTCGACTTCAATATTGAGAATATCTCCAGCACTTTTCTGGGAGAGATTTGTCTTCTCTAGCGTTTCTGGGATCAACCAAAGGGTCACTTGATTATTCTCATCATTGATTTCACCGACCGTCAGAGATACTCCATCGACGGCAATCGAGCCTTGGTTGACGATGTAGCGGGTGAGATCAACAGGGACTTCGATGACAAACTTCTCCCATTTCTCACCTGGCTCGCGAGAGATAACAGTTGCAATCCCATCAACGTGGCCCTGAACAATGTGGCCACCCATGCGCATATCCATCTGTGCGGCGAGTTCGAGATTGACCTTCGTTCCGACTGCAAGCTTTCCTAGGGAGGTAAGAGCAAGGGTCTGCACCATGACATCTGCTGTAAAGATATCTCCATCGATAGCTGTAGCCGTTAAACAAGTACCGTTGACTGCGATGGAGTCGCCAATAGCTAGCTGTGGAGCCAGTTGGGGCGCACTGATTTGAAGGACGGAAGAGCTCTCCCCCTTAGTAATCTCCTTCACGAGACCGAGCTCTGCAACAAGACCTGTAAACATTACTTACCCCTCAATCGGTATTCAAACTTAAGATCAGGACCACAGCTTGTGATGGTGGGAGCCGGCAATTTATACGCATCATTAATTGTTGCCACGCCAATGTCTTCCAACCAGCTTCGACCTTCACCAATCAGCGTTGAGGCCTGGTAAATCACTAATTCATCGATAACACCAGCAGCAAAGAGTGCGCTGCCTAGAGTTGGACCTGCCTCAACTAAAACTGTGTTCACGGGCAAATCCTTAAGTGCATTAAGCAGGTCAGAGACTTCATGGCTTCTGATAAACAGGGTCTTGCTTAATTCATCATGAAGGTTGAAATGGCTAGGCACTTCGCGAGTGCCCATAACGATACGAAGTGGCGCCTTTGTCCCCTCTATTCGTGGGCGCAGGGTTGGGTTATCAGCTAGCGCCGTTCCTGTGCCAACCAAAATTGCATCTGCGTGAGTACGAAGATTTTGAACATCTTCACGAGACTCAGGAGATGAGATCCATTGTGAGCTTCCATCGATAGCTGCAATCTTGCCATCGAGTGATGTTGCAACTTTCCAAATAAAGTAGGGGCGCCCGCTTTCGATGCGATGTAGCCATGCACCTTGAACTTCTCTCAAAGGTGCGTTCTCAACATATTGCACTTGGATTCCTGCATCCCGTAAACGGGCTTCTCCACCAGAGGCGAGAGGGTTCGGGTCTTTCACAGCAAAGATAACTGTGGAGATCCCTGCCGCAATAATTGCATCAACACATGCTCCCGTTTGGCCAGTGTGATTACATGGCTCAAGTGAAACAATAATTGTTGCCCCGCGTGCGCTATCACCAGCAGCTTCTATCGCAACTACTTCTGCGTGATCAATTGAGATCTCACGATTGTGCACACCCTCAGATATCAAAACTCCCTCGTCGTTATAGATAGCTGCTGCGACATTGGGATTGGGTGCGCTCTTGCCAAGAACACTGGAGCAGAGTGAGTAGAGGTGCGCATATGCGCTATCAATATCGATCATCACTACCCCTCTCGTTTCATGTGGCACGAGTTATCGGGGTATGCAAAGCAGTAGCCAACCCACCCAAGCATGGGCAGGTTGAACTTAATCGTTATCTCTCATCCGGACTTTAACCGTCGGTCCCAGAGTTTCACTGAGTCAACCGCACAGTGGCTCTGTGCGGGTCGCGGACTATAACCGCCGGTTCGAAATTACATCGACCCCGATAACAATAGGTAGAGGATATTACTTATTGGATTTTTCGACGAATCGACGCTCAAATGGCAACCATCCCATGAGCCAGTAAATCGAAATTCCAACCACTGGAGGCGCAATCACACTGACATCCACATCTCCCAGTGCGGCTGCGATCGGCCCCACATAGTCCAGTGAGGAGATTCCTAGAACTCCGCAGATGCTGGCGATAGTCCAGGCAACAACTGCCCTAATACTCCAACCAGCGTGATACCAATACTGACCGCCTGCACGACGTTGATTAAATACCTGCAAATCTTCCTTAGAGAGCTTTCCGCCCCTTTGATAGTAACCAAAGAGTGCGATCGATACCCATGCTGCGCCTAATGCAGTTAAGAATAGACATGCATTTGTTACAGCTTTCTCTGCGTCATAGACAAACTTTCCTGCAAAGACCAGAGCTGTTGCAATCGCAGATACCAAGAGGGTGGACTTGAGGCGAGAAAGGCGCGGAAGGATGGCATCCATATCAAGACCCATTGAATATAGGTTTACAGAGCCTTGGCCTAAAGAACCAATAAATCCAATAAAGAGAAGTGGAATCAATAGCCACGTCGGTGAGCCTGCAACATATCCAGCAACGAAAGAATCTGGATCGAAATAGTCAATTGTTGCCACAGAGACAAATGCACCAAATACAGTTGGGATGGATAATCCAACAACCATTGCAAAGAAGGTTGCTCGCCAGACCGCTGCCTTGCTCTCTTGGGCGCTGATATAGCGAGTCCAGTCACCGGTTTGAGTAACTAAGGAGATAGGTCCAGCCGCTCCACATGTGAGCATTGCAAGCAACCATGTCGGCCAGAAGCCACCAAGTGCAAGCTCATCTTGGACTCCAGGATAGGAAGGATCAAAGGATCCACCGACTGCAATGATTGTGAGAATAGCCAAGAGATACATGGCAACAACGATGAACTTATTAAGGCGCACGAGATATCGATAACCCAAAATCGCAAAAACTACGATTGCAGATGCAATCAGAAGATATCCAAAGGCTTGAAGGGCTACAGGAATATCACCTTTTGCATCCGTCAGACGCATCCATCCAGAGGAGATGATGTCTCCACCTGTCCAGATAGTCAGTGCAACGTATTGAATACAGAGAAGTAGACCAACGAATGAAGCAACTAAGCGCCCGCGGACTCCAAAGATCGCACCTGATGCCACTGAGTTATTAGTTGCACCGCTCCATCCCAATAGAGCAGATGATGCGACAAAGAGTGCGGCTAGGACTGTGCCTACCAAGATTGCTGAAACGGACTGCCACCAACTAAGGCCCAAGCCCACTGCCACCCATCCAAAGAGAATGACGGAAAGTGACATATTGCTTCCAAGGAAGATAGGGATGATGCTTGCAGGTTTTGCTGTGCGCTCTGATTCAGGGATCGTGTGAACGCCCAGGGTCTCAACATGTGCTGGTTTCATGAGCAATATTGAACCATCGAGAATGGGGTTTACGTGATGGATTCAGATAAACAATTGATAAAGAAAAGCGCTAATTACACGTGGCTTCGGTGATATTGACAGTCCACGGAGCACTCCAATCGGATTCCAAGGTCATCTCAGCGTAGTAGCCAACATCTAGACCCGAATAGGAGTCATTGGTGTAATCGACAATAGTGCCATTCTTTTCAATCTCTCCTTCAACATAGACATAGGAGCAGTAATTCTTCGACACTATTCGGAAAGGAAAGCAGGTATCCCAACAATTCTCATAGCTGCTCTTCTTGTATGCCATGTTGTAATTGACATCAAATTTCTCATATCCATCAGGCACCCATGAGTAATCATTGCGCTCTGCCTCGATGGCATCGAGTTCAGCTTGATACGCAGCTGCTTCTGCAGCAGCTAGGGCTTCCGCTTCTGCCTTCTCATTCTGGACTTTGACGTAATAACCAACTCCTCCGCCTACTCCACCTGTGACAAGTGCGACTAGAAGAATTGCAATCACCAACTTGGTTCTATCGCGCTTTGGGGGCTCTGCATAGTAAGCAGGTTGCATAGTTTGCTGATACGTAGGTGGCGCGGGTGGATATGCCGGAGCTACAGGTTGTTGCGCTAGTGATCGACCGCATTCAATGCAGAACGCGCCTTGAGAAGTCTCTTTGAAACAGAATGGACACTGCATTTATCTCTCCCCGTACCGACCCATCCCAATTATTACATTTGCAGCGCTATTTGCCTGGGGAATAACTTGCCTTTTTCACCCCTGGTTTAGAGGTTTTTGTATTCTTCAGCGCAGTATTGGCACTCTTAGATGCAGGAATACCCGTTATCTGCTGCTTAATCTCTGTAGCTGTCGGGAAATTCTCTTCACTTCCATTATCGATGGCAGTGATGCGGCATTGTCCATTTGATACACCAATGACACGAAGTGAGTACTTGCCTGTGCTCTTATCAAATGTACTAACTACTTTACAAATAGCAGGGGTCTGAGAGAAGACGCGTACTCCGGCGGCTACTTCAGGATCATTTACCGGCGCAGCACTTGTTACCTCTTTAACGCCAAGTGAGAATGTAAATGGCCCCGTGCCCTTAAAGACTGGAAGCTTAGAAGTTGTGAGCTTAATTGAAACTCTTTCAGGAGCTGTAATTGGCTCAATTGCAACGCCTCGTTGACTTTGTAGCTCAGCAGGTGGCGCAGGAGTCTCAGCTGTTATTGGCTTAACTACAACGACGGCTGTGGCGCTCTCCACCTTTTTACTTTCTTGAGATTTCTCTTCCTTCTCATTCTTCTCCTTTACCGCAGCAGGTGCAGCTGGTGGAGCAGGCACAAACACAGGCGCTGGGGCAGGAATAAATACAGGTGCTGGCGCAGGGGCAGGAATAAAGACGATAACCGGTGCTGGCGCTGGCGCAGGAACAACTACAACTGGAGCTGGAGCTTCCGGGGTAGGTGTTGGTGTTGGAGTTGGTGTTGGAGTTGGAAGATCGCGCTCTGGATCAGAGATCGGCTCTGGTTCCGGTGTTGGTGTTGGAGAAGGTGTTGGTGTTGGAGAAGGCGTTGGCGTGACCTCAGGTTCCGGAGTTGGAGAAGGTGTTGGCGTTGGTGTTGGAGTTGGTGTTGGAGTTGGTGTTGGTGTTGGAGTTGGTGTTGGGGTTGGTGTTGG
>CAZXVL010000021.1:0-12314 GCA_964644425.1 uncultured Candidatus Planktophila sp. | reverse complement strand
CAGGCAAGATACGGATGTAGTTCTTACGCATCTTTCCTGAGATGTGAGCGAGGACCTTATGTCCATTTGTTAGCTCAACACGGAACATTGCATTAGGGAGTGCTTCAGCTACAGTGCCTTCGATCTCGATCGCACCATCTTTACTAGCCAAGTAACGCCACCTAATTTCTGTATCAGTATTAAACGAACACGGTTCAACCCAGCAAGGAAATCTGTGGATTTCTCGCCAGGTAGAGGGGAGAGTCTATGGGAGAGCCCCCTTATAAGGGAAATCGGCCTTAGATGGAGCTATCTGAGCGTGGGCGACACGCGGGAGGGGTTAAGCGCTCTTTCGGTAGCCGGTCGGACATTTAGGGGTAAGGGCCGTGACCTTCTTGACCACCTTTGCCTGATTGAGCTTTCGGCAGGTAATGGTCACCTTCTTCTTGGCCACAGCAGGTGTCTGGGTTGGGGCGGGGGTGGCAGCCACAACCTCTGGCTCCTTCTGGGTGAGCTTGACTGAGATTGTTGGCGCCGAATAGGTAAAGCCATTAGCGGAGAGGCTGAGCCACCCATCAACCTCATTGACAGTCTGTGTGGCTATCTGTGATGAGCCATCTTCAGAGACAATGGAAATGCTGGCTTGAATTGGTGCTTCGTTAAAGCCGTAGATACAGCGGGCGATACTGGCCCTGATCTTTAAATCGTACGTTCCCTTAAAGAGCTCGCCCTTAGATGTGTAATGAGGAGCCATCACCTTGTAATCCAGCGATTGAAGTTCTTTATTAAATGCTGGAGGCCCTGCTGCATAGACGGCGGCATTGGTAGTTACAAATCCAACAAGATCGGTTGCATCTCTAATACATGAATTTGAATTATTAAGCTCCCATTGCGGCAATGTATAGAAAGTCCACGTTGATTGAGTAGCACTGGCCTTATCATTAATCTGCGGAATCCAGAGAGCTAAGGTATTGAGGGAGTCAGTTCCTGATGTGCCGACCATCTCTTGGAAATTTCCTGTCGCCAGAGATTTTGTATCGTGCCAACCTTGGCCGCCATATACCTTTCCATCAAGAATGTATTGCTGAATCTCTGGTCTGAGATTCTCCCAGCGATACCACTCACCTATGACTGGAACAGATACAGGAGAAGCGGAGACTTCGATGATCTGCTCCTGCTTTGCATTCATGGAGATTGAAACATTTGGGTTATAAATTCTTCCATGCAGCCAACCAGATAACTTCTGCTGCAATCTCACCTTGACGCCAAATGTGTAGCCAGCAGGAAATGCTTGTCGCTTGGCACAAGTGCCGTTATCAATCATTGCGCAGTAACGCCATTCATCGATCGAATCATGGCGGACTCCACCGACTGTTCCTGGAGATGCCTGCGTCGAATCCTGAGCAATTTGTCGCACATATCGGCCATTAATCATGGTGACTGGGACTACGTTCACTGTTAGAGAGTTCATATTAAATCTCTCTGTGCTCACCTTGGTCCCGGGTGTCTTTTGAAGATAGCTTCTTGAAAACGCCTGCAAAATATAGGAATCACCTGACCCACCATGTGTGACATTAGGTATCGTCCAGATGGTTGGTGATCCGCCAGCAGGAAGATTGATTGAATCATCACCCTTGAAATTAAGGGGAGCATAGGCTGGATATTCAGTTGCATCCCGCGCCTCGATACGGGCACCTGTTCCATCAATTGCATAGAAGCTCTCAATGCAATTGGTTAAAACTGTTGTCGAGCATGGTTGTAAGAAGGCATTTGCAACAATCGAATTGAGCTCAATGCACTTCGGAGAATCTACGCTCTCGCAATGAAAAGTCGGAGTCTGAGCATTTCCCTGGAAAGCGGTCTGAGCAAAGATCCTCGATGGTTCACGGTTTAAAGTGGAGTTATCTGAAATAAAAAGTGAACGCCAACCTTCTCCTTGCGGAGATGCAATAGGTGTCCACCACTCATCGGGAGTCTCAGCAGCGCTCACTGGTGAGAGTGATCCAAAGAGGACCACTCCCCCCAGTAGCGCTGCTAATAACTTCTTCATATTTATCGCTTCTTATATCCCTTTGGGCATGTTGGCTTCACTGCAGTGATCTTCTTAACCGTCTTACCCATGGTGCAGGTAATGGTGGTCTTATTGAGCATCGTCTTTGCAGGCTTCCAATCCTTCTTGAGTGAGATCTTTAGTTTAGGACGTGAATAGTGGAAACCTGAGATATCGATAATGATTTTTCCATTACGAACACCCACAGTAGAGACCAGGTTATTACCCTCATTGACTGTTGAGATTATCTGAACATTGAGGGCCTTCACGGCGTCATTGGCATTCTCAAGTCCCCAGAGAAGCTTGGCATCTGCTGCGGGAATGATCGCCTTGTAGAAACCATAGTTGAGGGTGGTTCCATCAGGTGCGAAGTGAGGAGCTGCCGCTGTGAAGGTGAACTCTTTAAGGTCTGCATTCCACACTGGTGTGCTGAGATCGCAGACACCGTTTGATGAGACAACCATGTCGCCGGTTACTCCATCGACTCCAAAGGCTGACTGGCCTTCATTATTGATAAAGAGCACGGCTTGAAGCTGGCGCACCATCGCCCGCGCTACCCCTGTCTCACCAGAGCAATCTTCAGATTTAGCAGCTAGTGGCACATTTACTGGGCTACCAGAGAATCGGATTGTTGATTGGCCATTGGCGCTGCTGTAATCGCCTGTGAAGTTAGTACCCACACCGACAACAACGCCTGGCTTAACCTCACCGGTCTTTACCGTTACGGCAATTGATATATCGCTATCCAAATTTGCTGGGTAGTTGGTATTAGCAGGCTGAGTTGCAATATTGATCTTATTTGTCGATGAGGCAATCGTTGGTAGGACATTCATAAAGATGTGATTTACAAAGTCATTGGCTGTCTTTGCCTCAACATAGAGACCGCCATAACCAAGAAGATCAAGGCCCTCACTGGACCAGTTAGCACTTGTCCAACGACCGGCGACTGCACGACCTGTGGCAAGTGTTGGAATAGTCACGATAGGAGTGCTCGCTGTGGTGGTATCTGTGGTCACAGTTGAAGAATCTGTTGTCACAGTTGAGCTATCAACTGGATTAAGAGTTGCTCCATCTGCCACCCAGCTCAAGGCAATCGTATTTCCAGCAAGTGTGGTTACTGAGACAGATTCCACGCAATAGACGGTTCGCGATTGTGAACATACAGGCCAGACACTCTTTGGCACATTCAGTGCAGCGTTGGCAGATGGCACGACTGATACGAGAAGGCTCGCGATGAGAGCGAGAGCACTTGCTCCAGCGATCAGTGTCTTCTTCATAATTCCCCCTGTTAAGTAGATCCACTTTTCGTGGATCAGCCATCTCTGGCTCTATCCCTCTCACCGCGCCTGGCCCCCCAATTTATGCGCCTTGGGGTGGAAATGGCCACCATTGTCTGGTCAGAAAGAGGTTAGCGAAGCTGGGCGAGGTACCAGTTCCACTGCCAGCTAGATCCATCGGGCTCGAGGCCATCTTGAAACTCAGGGAAGGTAAAGACCAAGAGGGCGCTCTTACCTGGAAGAACTGTGGTCGGGCGAGAGTTACTGACCAATGGAGTGTGGTCGGTAAAGATTGCTAGCGATGGAGCGGTTTGGACTAAGTCGCCGGTGCGGTTTTCAACAGAGAGAATCCATGTTGTTGGACATTGGATTTCACCGCAACGCTCCCACGAAATCTTGAGACCGACCGCTGTGAGGCCACCGAGTGTGTCACCGATTCCTCCCGCGCTACTAATTGCTGAGACATCGGCAACGCTCTGCTCCCATGTCACTGGGTAATCTGAAGTAAGGCCAACGATCTCTGGAGTTGTGGAGTTATTCTCACCTGTTACTCCCCCAACTACAGATGTTGAGTCAGGTTGAGTGGCTAATTCATAAATTCCGATACTGACACCGCTCACAAGAACAGCGGCAAGAGCAGTAGTGATTGCACGACGAATCCGCTGGCGTCGCACCTTGGCAATAATGATGGGAGCAAGGTCTCGGTTGTCATTGACGCTGACAGCCATCCACTGCATCTCACGCTTAATGAGAGGATCAATATCACTCATTGGAGTCCACCACCTCTGCATTGACTATCTCTATCTCATGAATATTTGAAAATGGCGAATTAAGTTCTTTCTTCGCCGATTTCTCTAACTCTGGAACCAACTCTATATAGGCGGCAACCGCAGCTTTTCCGCGAGCAAGATGTGAAGCTGCAGTGCCCATAGGAATCTGAAGAACTTCGGAGACCTCGCGCAAGACCATTCCATGTTCATACATCAATACAAGTACAGCACGTTGAATTGCACTGAGAGATTTAAGTGCTGCCTGGACGAGCAGGCGCTGGGTAACATCATCGGTTTGATCTGCAATATCGCGGATATTTTCAGCCAGATCCCACGAAGTCTCTCGCTCTTCTTGTTTGCGCAACCATTTACGGCGCATATCTGCATGCTTGCTCACCATCACTCGCATGAGATAGGCCTCAGGATTATCGTGTTCGCGGATCTTGCTCCATCGTTTATACACATCTGCTAACGCCTCTTGGAGAACATCTTCAGCATTTTGTGTGTCGAAGCAGATTACCTTTGCAGCTTTGAGAAAGGTCTTCTGATTTTCACGCAGCCATAGGGTGAACTCAACCTGGTTCTGGTTGCTCATCGGCTGCTCCTCATAAGGCGAGGATACCCCGAGTTCGTTATTGAGCTCCTGGCAAGAAGGTAGTCGCAAGCAAGATTGCAAGGGCGATAAAGACTGAGCTCGCACCTGAGCCTGCAGCGAGAGCTCCAGCACCTGCCGGGAATATGAATTGTCCGAGGCGATTGCCGGTGAGTCTGGCCGAAACAGCCATGGCTCGCTCCTGCGGCTGGGTTGCCATTGAGACCAGTGACATCGTCAGTGGTTGTCCCACCCCTAATGAAAATCCTGCGATCAGGACAATCAGGGCTAAGAGATAGACATTGGATGCAAATGCCATTGCAAGCAATGAGAGAACAGAGATTGAGGTTGAGAAAGTTAATATCTTCTGTGTCGAAAAACGCGCACTAAAGAAACCAAGTGAGAGTCGAGAGAGCATCGATGCACCGGCACGAATTGCGATGATGATTCCAATCGACATTGCCGAGAACTCTTTCTCCTGACCAAAGAGTGGAAGAAAGACAATGAGAATATCTGCCACCGCAGAGATTGCCATAGAGATGTAGATAGCTGAAAAGACCTTCGGATTCTTTAAAAGCTTTCCAGCGCTTCTCAGCGCTCCCCCGCTATCGCGAATTGCTAAAACTGTGGGTGCATCTGAGCGCCACTGAATGACGGGAACAAGAGCAAGAATTGAAAAGAGAAGTGCTGCAAGAAATGCGGAGTTAGTTGATTCCGGAAGCACGCCAGAAGTTCCTGCGACCACGACAGCAATTATTGGTCCAAGCATTTGACCTAACGATGCGCTAAATGTGTAGTAACCGAAGTACTTGTCATATTGATCATCCGGGCTACGCAGCGAGACCATCGTCTGTCCGCCCACCATGCAGGCAAGGTGGGAGAGGCCGGCAAGGGCGGCAGAGGCCATCAGTAGCGGAATACTTTCGGAAAAGATCAGTGCTAGTGATGCAAGGGCCATGGCACTAGTTCCCGCTATGAGAAACCTTCCCTCGCCAACTTTTCCAACAAGTCGACCAAAGAAGAGTGCAAGCAGAACAGGCAGAAGTGCATACACGGCTGCGATAAGCCCGATAGTTGCAGGTGATGCCTCGAGTTCAAGGGCCCGATAGGTAATCATCGGACGAAGGATGTAGATAACTCCTTGAGTAATGGTGGATGAGAGAAGTAGCGGCCTCAACCAGCGAAACTCATTGGCTGCCATCATCTCTTGCCCAGCAACTACTTGCTTGCGAGACTCTTCTTAAAGTTCCAGACAAGTGGCCCGATAATCACAAGGATCAATATTCCGTACATGATCTTTGGGAATGCTCCAGCAATCAGTGCTGAGTAATCACCTTGGCTGATCTGCATCGTCAATGTGTACTTAGTTTCTGCCAGCGGCCCAAGGATCAATCCAACAATGAGTGGAGTAATTGGAACACCAAATCGGCGGAAGAGATAGCCGATAACTCCGATTGCAAGTGCGACCTGAAGATCGAAGGCTGAGTTGTTAAGTGAATAAGCACCAAGGAGTGCAAATGTGACGATTCCCGCGTAGAGATAATGGCGTGGAATCTTAAGCAACATTACCCAGAGGCGAATAAATGGAAGGTTGAGTACGAGCAAGAGGAAGTTACCGATAAAGAGGGCTGCGATAAGTCCCCAGACGAGTACGGGCTCATCAATAAAGAGACCAGGCCCTGGTGTGATGCTAAATGATTGGAATGCGACGAGAACAATTGCAGCTGTGGCAGATGTCGGAAGTCCCAATGCGAGTAGTGGAACTAGCGCACCTGCAGCATTTGCATTATTTGCCGCCTCTGGGCCCGCGACACCTTCAATAGCGCCTTTACCAAACTCATCTTTATTCTTTGAAAGACCTTTCTCAACGCCGTAGCTGATAAAGGTTGGAACTTCTGATCCACCTGCAGGAATAACTCCAAGTGGGAAACCAATAAATGTTCCGCGAATCCATGGCTTCCAAGAACGTCGCCAATCTTCACGGCTCATCCATGCGCGCCCCTTCATAGGAATCACTGTTGAATCGTCATGACGAAGGCGGCTTGCTAAGTAGAGCGCTTCACCTAAGGCAAAGACTGCAACGATAACGGTGACAGTCTCAATTCCATCATTGGCCTTCATGTAACCAAATGTCAGACGGTTAGCACCTGATTGAAGGCTCAAGCCAACTAATCCAATTGTTAAACCGACCGCCAATGAGACAAGTCCGCGGATTCGTGAAGATCCTAGGAGGGTTCCCACTGTTGCAAAGGCCAAGATAATCAAGGAGAGATATCCAGCTGGCTGAATCGTGAGTGCAAAATCTGATAACCATGGAGCTGCAAAGGCGAGAATCAGAGTTGCAATCGTTCCGGCAACGAATGAGCCGATGGCAGCTGTTGCCAGTGCGGCTCCGGCTCGACCGGATCGCGCCATCTTATTTCCTTCGAGTGCGGTAATCACCGATCCGCTCTCGCCAGGGGTATTGAGCAAGATAGAGGTTGTCGATCCTCCATACATCGCGCCGTAATAAATACAGGCAAACATAATGAGCGCTGCAGTAGGTTCAACAGAAAGTGTTACTGGAAGGAGAAGACCAATTGCTAACGCAGGACCAATTCCAGGTAGAACACCGACGAGTGTGCCGAGGAATGTTCCGAGAAGTCCAAAGAGGAGGTTGGTCGGCGTGAGTGCTGTCTGAAATCCCTGCAAAAGGAGATCGAGGTTATTTGTCATGAGTGCTCACGCTTTCTGCAATAAAACGGTGTAGGAAAAATTAATCAGGAAGAATCGAGGAAAGAATTCCTTGTGGGAGCTGAATATTGAGCCCAAAGGAGAATACAAAGAAGACAACGAGTGCAAAGACCAAGCTAATAGCAAAATCCTTGACAGGTTTGCGAGAGCCAAAGGTTGTTGCAAGGCCCCAAAAACCAATAGTCGCCGCGATGATGTAGCCAGCCTTCTCGAGGAGTGCAACATGGACTGCAACTGCTGCTGCCATCATCAACATTGTCTTGCGATCGGCCTTTACAAATGGGGCGCCTGGTTCATCACCCTCTGGTGTGCCTAACTTGCCGCGAAGAACTTCAAAGACGAGAGCGATTCCGATAACAAGAACGAGCGCTCCGATTGCATATGGAAATGTGCGTGGATCAACAATGTTATTGCCCTGTGGTCGAACAATTCGACTTGAGTCCCATAGGACTATGAGACCAAGGAGCACGAGGGAGCCCGCAAATGCGAGCTCCCCCTTGCCTTGATACGAGAGTTTCTTAAGCATCGGTAATTAGATACCGAGGCCCTTCATTACCTTGTTGATCTCAGGGATGTGAACCTGAAGGAAGGCCTTAAAGTCACTTCCTGCAGCGAATTCGTTATCCCAGTTGTTCTTAACAAGCTGTGCCTTCCATGAAGGTGATGTACGGAGAATGTCCATTACCTTGATGAAGTTCATACGTGATGCCTCTGAGATGTCAGCTGGTGCCATAACTCCGCGCCAGTTTCCATAGACAAAGTCATAACCCTGCTGCTTGAAGGTCTTACCCTTGAAGCCCTTGAGTGGCAACGCAGATGAGACACCGAGTACACGGAGCTTGCCTGCAGCAACGTATGTTGCGAACTCAGATGAACCTGAAACGCCAACCTTTGTTGCGCCAGAGAGAACAGAGGTAATTACCTCTGGGCCGCCTGAGTAGACAACGTAGTTGAGCTTGCTTGCATCAATTCCTGCCTTCTCAGCGAGGAGACCGATTACCTGGTGATCGATTCCACCCTTGTTACCACCAGCAATTGCAATTGAGCTTGGTGATGCCTTGAGGTCATCCATCAACTGATTGAGTGTGCGGTACTTTGATGAAGCTGGAACAACGATTGCATCGTATTCGCGAAGAACCTTTGCAATTGGTGTTGAATCAAGAAGATTAAGTGTTGACTTATTTGAGTAGAGACCACCTGTCATTGCAATACCTGTGATCAGCGCAGCTTCTGGCTTGCCCTTGATCTCCTGGAATGCGCCGAGTCCTACAGCTCCACCAGCACCTGGCTTATATGTAGATGTGTAATCACCCAAGAGGCCTTCTGCCTTAAGTGAGTCACTGATTGCAGCTGATGTGAGTGAGTATCCACCTGGGTTAGCTGGGATAGTCCAATCAATCTTTGTAAGAGGCTTAACCTCTGGATACCACCAGCGAAGTGTTCCAGCGTATGAGCCTGTCTTTACCAATGTGCAGGTGAGGTCTGTCTTTTCAACACCGCGACCTAGAGCCTTGACTCCCGCGCGAAGACATTCATCTCCAACAATCGCCTTTGACGCTGGCTTAGCGCCTGCCTGAGCAGATGGAGCGATCATCAGTGAGGCAGCAACTGCTGCAACGCTGAGCGCAACAAACTTCTTCTTCAACATGTTCTCTCCTTAAGAGTTGGCTCCGCGGATCGTGAGCCATCAGGCGAGAATAGGTGGTGACTTATGGGTAGAAAAGCCATTTTGGTAACGATTTGATACCAATAACTGCAATTTGCCCTTAGGCCAGCAGGTCAGAGATTTCGATTCCTAGAGCCCCAAGTCGAGCTCGTCCGCCATCGATTGCCGTTAGGACAAAGGGCTTTCCATCTGGGCAGATGACGTAAGAGTTTTCAAAGTGAGCACCTCGTGATGAGTCGGTAGAGACAACCGTCCAATCATCGCCTAAAACCTTTGTCTTATCTGTGCCACGGGTGATCATCGGCTCGATAGCAAGTGCCATACCAGGGATGATCTTTGGGCCAAAACCTTTACGGCCAAAGTTGAGAACGTGAGGCTCTTGGTGCATCTCTGTACCGATTCCATGGCCACCGTACTCGCGCAAGATGCCGTACTTGCCTTGAGAATTAACATACTGCTCAATCGCATGGCCGATATCTGAAAGTCGTGCGTTGTTGCTACCCGCTGCGATTCCACGCCACATTGACTCTTCGCAGACATCCATCATCTTCTGATCTTCAGGATCAACGTTGCCGATTCCAATAGAAAATGCTGCATCTCCATGCCAGCCCTCAATGATTGCACCGCAATCGATGGAGACCACATCTCCATCATTGATTACGCGAGGACCAGGTATTCCATGAACTATCTCATCATTGATTGATACACAGATTGTCTTGGGGTATCCGTGATAGTTAAGGAAGTTTGACGTTCCTCCCCCGCGTTTAATGTTTGCCGCCGCGATTGCATCAAGGGCATCTGTAGTCATGCCTTCGGAGATATTCTCTTTGAGCACCTCGAGTGTCTGGCCAACAAGAAGGCCAGCACGGCGCATAATCTTGAGTTGATCAAGATCCTTTATCTGAATTGCCATATGTGATGCCGAATTACTGTTGAACTCGAGCCAGAGCAGATGTAGCGCGCTCTGTAATCTCAGAGACTTCACCTTGGGCATCGATAGTGATCAGTAGCCCCTCGGTGCGATAGAAGTGAACGATAGGAGCGGTCTGCTCTTCATAGACTTCAAGGCGCTTTCCAATAACTTCTGGGCGATCATCTTCACGCTGATAGAGATCACTCGAACCACATGCGGTGCAGGCGTTGGCATCAGGAGCTGATGGAGCACCACATGCACGACAGGTCTGACGCGATGAGAGGCGGCCGATGATGACCTCATTAGGAATAGAGAGTTCTAGAACAGCATCTAGTGGTGTGCGCTTTTCAGCGAGAATTGCGCGAAGAACCTCCGCCTGAACCACGTTGCGAGGAAAGCCATCGAGTAAGAAGCCATTGGCAAGATCATCTTGTGTGAGGCGATCCTTGACCATTGCATTGGTCACTGAATCTGGAACGAGTTCTCCACGATCCATAAATGTCTTTGCCTCTTGCCCCAAAGGTGTATTCGCCTTGAGGTTTGCACGGAAGATATCGCCGGTTGCAATATGAGGAATTGCGTAATGCGCTGCCAGGAATTGAGCTTGAGTTCCTTTACCAGCACCTGGAGGACCTACCAGGACAAGACGCATTACTTCAAGAAACCTTCATATGAACGTTGCTGAAGCTGTGACTCGATCTGCTTTGCAGTATCAAGACCCACACCTACAACAATCAAAATTGCAGTTCCACCGAATGGGAAGTTTTGAGATGCCCCAAAGAGTGAGAGTGCAATGATTGGAATAATTGCGATGAGTGCAAGGTAGAGGGCACCAGGTGCTGTAACACGTGAGAGCACATATGTGAGGTACTCAGATGTAGGGCGTCCTGCACGGATACCTGGAATAAATCCACCGTACTTCTTCATATTATCTGCAACCTCATCAGGATTAAATGTGATTGCAACATAGAAGTAGGTGAAGAAGATAATCAGACCTGAGTAGAGAGTGATGTAAATCCAGCTATCTCCACTGACCAAGTTACGTGAAATCCAACCAGCCCATGAAGAAGCTTCATTGCCACTGAAGTTAACAAGAAGCGATGGGATGTAGAGAAGTGATGAAGCAAAGATCACAGGAATAACGCCAGCCTGGTTAACCTTGATTGGAATATAAGTTGAAGTTCCACCGTAAGCCTGACGGCCAACCATGCGCTTTGCATACTGCACAGGAATACGACGCTGAGCCTGCTCAACGAAGACCACTGCTGCAACGATTCCAACTCCCATGAGGAGAACGAATGCGAATACTGCTGGACCCTTGAGAGTCTGGATTGACCAGAGCTGGCCTGGGAAACCTGCTGCGATAGATGTGAAGATCAAAATGGACATACCGTTACCAACACCGCGATCTGTGATGAGCTCACCGAGCCACATGATTACAGATGTTCCGGCAGTCATAACGACGATCATGACAACGATGCGCTGCCATGATTGATCTGGAATAAGAATTTCATTACAGCCAGAGAAGATGCGCTGTGTATCTCGAGCTACCGCAACAAGACCGGTTGACTGCAAGACTGCAAGGCCGATTGTGAGGTAGCGAGTGTATTGAGTGAGCTTTGCCTGACCTGATTGTCCTTCAGCCTTAAGTGTTTCAAAGCGAGGAATCACAACGGTCAGGAGCTGAATAATGATCGAGCTGGTGATGTAAGGCATGATGCCGAGAGCAAATACAGAGAGCTGAACGAGTGCTCCACCAGAGAACATATTGATAAGACCAAAGAGGCCAGAGTTGTTAGCTCCGTCAACACAAGCCTTTACGGCTGTGTAGTCGACTCCTGGTGTTGGAACGATTGAACCAAAGCGGAAGAGAGCCATGATTGAGAGAGTGAAGAAGATCTTCTTTCGAAGTTCAGGCGTCTTGAACGCCATTCCAAATGCTTTAAGCATCAATCTTCTCCACTCTCTTCAACCAGGCTAACTAATTACTTTTTGGTTTATTTGATTACAGTGTTGCTGTTGATCCACCAGCTGCTGCGATCTTTTCGATTGCAGATGCTGAGAATGCATGAGCTGTAACGGTTACCTTGACAGCGATGTCGCCGTTTCCGAGAACCTTTACAGGCAATGAATCGCGAACTGCGCCCTTTGCAATGAGATCAGCAACTGTTACATCGCCACCCTTTGGAAAGAGTGCGTTGATTGTTGAGACGTTAACCGCCTGGTACTCAACGCGTGCTGGGTTCTTAAATCCACGAAGCTTTGGAAGGCGCATGACAAGTGGAAGCTGACCACCCTCGAAACCGATACGAACGGTGTTACGAGCGTGAGTTC
>CAZXVL010000020.1:0-13362 GCA_964644425.1 uncultured Candidatus Planktophila sp. | reverse complement strand
TGCGACCTACCGCTTAGGAGGCGGTTGCTCTATCCACTGAGCTACTAGGACTTAATTCATCGCACATGGGTGATGTGCTTGGCAAAGGTTATCGGTATAGGTAGCCTTCCCTTTAATTCACCTATAAGCCCATACGGGGCTATAAGAAACGAAAGGCCATTCCCATGAGAGCGCTCGTTATCGGCGCAGGCGGAGTTGGCAGCGCAATCGCAAATATCGCATCACGTAAGCCGTTTATCACCGAGATGGTGGTTGCCGATTACGACCTTGCACGTGCTGAGGCTGTCACTTCAAAAGTCCAAGATCCTCGATTTTCCGCAGTGGGGGTGGATGCCAGCGATTCGGCGGCGCTAGAGGGGCTTATCCGTAAGGTGGCTCCAGATGTAGTGGTCAATGCAGTTGATCCTCGCTTTGTTATGAACATCTTTAACGCTGCTCGTGCAGCAGGGGTGAACTACATCGATATGGCGATGTCTCTATCAACTCCGCACCCAACAGATCCATTTAACAAGGTGGGCGTGATGTTAGGCGATGAGCAATTTGCAACAGATGCCAGCTGGAAGAGCCAGGGCAATTACGCACTTGTTGGAATGGGCATTGAGCCAGGCATGAGCGATGTCTTTGCGCGCTATGCACAGGATTACCTCTTTAATGAGATTGAATCTGTAACGATTCTAGATGGTTCCAATCTCTCAGTTGATGGGTATGAATTTGCTCCATCATTTTCGATCTGGACAACTATCGAAGAGTGCCTCAATCCTCCACTGATCTGGAGCAATGGTGCATGGAAGACTGCAGAGCCATTTAGCGGTGCAATGACTTTTGATTTCCCAGATGGAATCGGACCAGTTGAATGCGTCGATGTTGAACATGAAGAGGTCGCATTAATTCCACGAATCGTTAAAGCGAAGGAAGTCACCTTTAAGTATGGCATTGGAGCTGACTTCATAGAAAAGCTTAAGACGATTCATGCTCTAGGACTTTCCAATAAAGAGAAGGTCAACTATCGCGGTATGGAGATTGCTCCACGTGATTTCTTGGCATCACTCTTACCTGATCCCGCAAAGATCGGACCTGTGATGCATGGCAAGACCTGCGCTGGTGCACTTGTTAAAGGCACTAACCGCGATGGCAAGCCATATGCCTGCTATATCTATAACGTCGTCGATAATAAGTGGTCGATGGATAACTATGGAGATCAAGCAGTTGTGTGGCAGACGGCAATTAACCCTGTTATAGCAATGGAGCTCATCGCCAATGGAACATGGAAGCCTGAGGGCGTCGTAGGTCCAGAGTGGCTAGAGCCAAAGCCATTCCTTGACCTCATCGAGTCATACGGCAGCAGCTGGCATATTCGTGATGAACCAGAGATTGCTGTAGCACAGTGAAGAAAGTTGCACTGATCACCGGTGCCACAGTGGGCATCGGTGCAAGCTTTGCCAGATTGATGGCGAAGGAAGGATTTGATCTCGTCATCAATGCGCGTAGCCTCGATAAGTTAGAAGAATCAGCTGCCGCACTTCGCTCCGAGTTTGGAGTTGAGGTAACGGTCCTGGCTGCAGATCTTGCAACAGAGTGCGAAAAGGTTGAAGCATTTATTGAATCGCACGAAATCGAAGTGCTCATCAATAATGCGGGTTTTGGACTCAATCAATCTTTTCTTGCAAGCGCGCGTGAGGATGAAGAGCGTGTGCTTGATGTCCTAGTCCGCGCACCGATGCGATTGATGCATGCCGTCTTACCACAGATGAGAAAGCGAGATTCAGGCATCATCATCAATGTTTCCTCCGTTGCTGCCTTTATCGCCGGTGGCCATTACAGCGCAGCCAAGTCATACCTGACTGTGATGTCGGAGTCCTTACATACTCAGATGAGCACATCCAATGTGAAGGTCTCCTCACTTAACCCAGGCTTTACTCGCACTGAGTTTCATCAACGTGCTGGGATGAAGATGGGTGCGATTCCGGCATCGATGTGGCTTGATAGCGATTTCCTTGTGAAGAAGGCCTGGTCGGATGCGCGCAAAGGTAAGGCGATCAGCATTCCTGGATGGCAGTACAAAGTGATGAAGGCCGTCATTCGAATTGTGCCGCGAAGCACAGTTCGTAAGATGGGGATGTCCCTGCGCACTAAACAGCGTTAAATTCACAAGCTTTTCACCGTTTGGAGGCGGAGATTTCGACTCTGCCCTCAGTACCATTAGCCCATATCAATGGAGGTTTTACATGTTTCGTAAGGTCGCGCTCACAGCGTTAGCTACAGTCTTGGTCGCAGGCTCTTTCAGCGTGGTTCCAGCAAGTGCTGCAACAAAGATCAGCAACGGTGTTGCTTGCTCTAAATCAGGTGCAACAGCTAAATCAGATGGCACCAACTATCGCTGCGCAAGAAATCCATTGGTGAAGAATTCAAAGCTCACATGGCTCTCCACTGATTGCATCAACCAGGCAAATGCCTTCCTTAAGTCAAGAGCTAACCTTCCAAAGATCAAGAGCTCAACAGATGCAACATTGGCAATGCTCGATGCAGAGATTGCAGCTCAAAAGGCAGAGTCTGATAAGGCAGCAGTATTGATTGCTGATTACCAGGCGAAGATTGCAAAGATTCAGGTCTCGCTGGCCGCCTTGAAGGCAGATACAGCAAACCTTGCAAAGAATAAGAAGCCAATTGCTGACTATGAAGGCGCAATCAAGAGCTACGAGGCTGCTATCAAGGCTTTCTCCACTGTTGGTCGCTCACTTAACCGCAGCCAGGCAGCTAAGGATCAAGCAGCTCAGACATATGCAAATGCACAATCTGAACTCAGCAGTGCACGTCAGATGGCAAACCTCATCTGCACAAAGGGCTTCTAAGCTCTCTTAAATCTCGACTGTACGGCTCTCCCTATTGTTTAGGGGGAGCCGTACTTATCTAATCGCTCTATGGTTTTTCGAGCGCTCCCCTACCTGGCAGCTCTGACGATTCTCTCTTTTATATGGAGCGCATTCGATTCAGATCAGAACACTCTGCGTGATCTAGGAATCTATAACTTCATTTGGATTGCAATACTTATTGCGGCACTGGCCGCGCCCCTGAGTGCAGACCGCATAGCGGTGAGCACCCTTGCACTCGCCATCACCTCATGGGGGGCTGGAACTCTATTAGCAAGCACAGCTGAATTCAGCTCCCATCTACAGGGCTTTAATGGGCTCTCCCAACTCTCATATCTGCTCTTCTACCCCTTGGTCATACTCACAATTCCGCGCATTAGCACTCGTTCTAAAAAGCTCAAGCCACTTGAGGTATTGGACTCGCTGATCTTCTCTCTTGGCTTTACCTCACTGATTACTACCGTTGCACTCCTTGCACTCTTTCAAGAGTTCTCAATCAATCGCGTAGAGGATTATCTGCTTATCTTCTATCCAGTGGGTGATTGCCTTTTAATTCTCTTCGCTCTACTTCACTTAATGAATTCACAAAGCAATCGGGGAATCCTGCTCTTCATAGCAGCTATCACCCTCTTTGCAATTACCGATTTCTACTATCTATGGCTCTCACTCAGCGATCAATATCAATTAGGTGGCGCATACGAGTACGGTTGGCTCGCAGCACTCATCCTCATGGTTGCAGTCCTCTACCTGCCCCGGCAACCCAATGAGATCAGCCGAGCAATCCCATCAACGATTACCGCCCTTTCAATATTCTTATCACCCATTCTCTGTGCTCTCAGTGCGCTCAGACCTGAGTTGATACCTCGCTATATCTTGATTCCCTCGATTGCAAACTTAATCCTTGCATTTATTCGTATGAGCACAGCGCTTCGTGCAAGCAAAGATCTCACTCATGAGAAACGTTTGGCACGCACTGATGAGTTAACAGGTCTTGCCAATCGAAGAGCGATGATTGCAAGGCTCGACACCTTCTCTGCCTTTGAAGGTGCACTCCTCTTACTTGATCTAGATGGTTTTAAGCCCATCAATGATCTCTACGGCCATCAAGTCGGAGATCACTTGCTTCGAGCTGTTGCAGAGCGCTTCACGCGCACGATTCCCGAAAAAGCGCTCTTAGCCCGACTTGGGGGCGATGAATTTGGTGCAATCATCTACGGTGATAGGGATTCAACTATTGAGGCTGCTTTCGCCCTCCGAGCAGCTCTGAGCTACCCATTTCACCTGGATGGCCAAGTGATTTCGGTGGGGGTAAGCATTGGCCATGTCTTTAACGATGGCGCTGGTTCGCTATTACAGAGAGCTGATTTAGCTATGTATAGGGCTAAGCATCTGGATACGGGAGTTTCTCACTCTTAATCTCTTTGAGGCGTTCAAGGGACTCAACACGTTCAATGGCGTGATCAACGATTCGCTCTGGATACCCGTGGCTATAGCCATCAAGATAGAGCCATGGCTCGTGAATCTCTGCCGCGCTTAGGTGTGCAAGTTCAGGAACATACTTGCGAATGTAATCGCCTTGCGTATCAAACTTACGTCCTTGCTCGATCGGATTGAAGACGCGGTAATACGGTGAGGCATCGGTACCAGTGCCAGCTGTCCACTGCCATCCATGTGCATTTGATGCAGGATCATAATCAATCAGGTGATCTGCAAAGAACCGCTCGCCTAGCTGCCACTCGAGATGAAGATCTTTGACTAAGAATGAGGCAACAACCATGCGCGTGCGGTTATGCATCCATCCTTCAACTAATAATTGGCGCATTGCTGCATCAACAAATGGGTAACCAGTCTTACCTTCACACCATGCCTGGAACTGAGCCCCAGGTTGGTCATAGCGCATCTCTTTAAACTTCTCGGAGTAATACTCTCTATCTGTATGCGGATTATGAAAGAGAACATCTGCATAGAACTCACGCCATGCAATCTCTTTTCTAAATGTGTCATGAGCCTTGCTCTCACCCAAATTGGCAAGGAGTGTGCGAGGATGAATCTCACCAAACTTGAGGTAGCTACTCATCTTTGATGTGCCATCTATGCCTGCGAAATTTCGATTCTCGTCATAGCTATCAAGTGCGCTCTGAGAAAACTCTTTAAACCTCTTCAGCGCAGCCACTTCGCCTGCTTCAATCAAGGTGACTCCTGCAGGAACTTGAAAATCTGGGAATGCGCGATATTTTTCTGGTGGTATTGGAGCATTTATCTGGGTTGGCTTTGGCGCCGGTGCACGCCAACCATGGATACACCAGTTCTTATAGAAGGGTGTGTAGACCTTGTAAGGGGTTGCATCCGATGGCTTTACAACACGCCCTGGATAGACAGCGTATGGACTACCAGTGCGAATCAATGGGATTCCGGCTGCTTCCACGCGTGCATCACGCTCTGCGCCATAACGCTCTGGCTCCTGCGAGACATGAACCTCAGTGACTCCATAGAGATCGATGAGTTCACGTAGGACCTCTACTTGGTCTCCTTCAATGATATGAAGGCGATTATCAAGTGAGTCATCGAGTGCCCGAAGAGATTGGCTCATATAGGCAAGGAGCTTGCTTCCCGCCTCTGCAATCTGTTGCTTATCAAGGATAAAGAGTGGGATTACTTCATCAGCACCGTCTATCGCTGCCAGCAGCGCTGGATGATCACTTATTCGTAAGTCTCGGCGAAACCAGATTATCTTGCGGATCATGAGTTACTCGCCTTTGCAATCGGTGATGTGATGATCTTGTTATCGGAGGTCTTCACGACTGCCACGATTTCAAGGGCTGCCTTCTTCTTGAAAAGTTCTGGATGTAAGAAGGTGCGATAGAGGCCACCGGTTGTAAGGCTAGTTGCAAATGTTGTGCGATCTGCCGTGCCGAGAGACTTCCACTTGCCACCCTTTTCACGAGCAAGGAATGTCACTGAGTTATAGCCCGGCTTATCAACAGTCACAGATATCTGGCGCCAGAGTGGTGAGTCATTGCTCTCCGTCACCTTAGGTGCAGTGACTTTACTTGTTACACTCTTTGGAAGTAACGACTTTGCTTTGAGCACACAATAGGAATTTGTTGAAACTGTAACTGAACTCTTTGTTGCGCTGCACTTTCCAGCCAAGAGCTCCCAGTTAGCAGATTGGGAGATTGTAGAAACACTGCCACTCTTATCAGAATCGCTTGGATTGAAGGCAACGAGATACTCCTGCTTATTGGCATATCGCGATGCAACAAAGAGCTGACCCTCGGCAAAGAGAGTCTGCTGAGTGCCGCTTCGAAGGGCTGGATTTGCTGCAACTATCTTCTGGATCTTTGTGATCTCACTTTGAATTGGATTTACGGAGTCAAAGCTGCTCGCTTCGCCAATGGGTTCTCCACCAATGCGAGGCTCCCACATCCATCGTGAAACCTGCGTTGCAAACATATCTTGGCGGGCTAACTTATCCCCGCCTGGTCCAGTCATTCCCTTCTCGTCACCGTAGTAGGTCACAGGGCCACCGCGCAGCAGAAGAAGTGCAGCTTGAGCCATATTTGCACGCTGCAAAGCGCTCTCTTTATCAGGGGTATTGGCCAGGATCGTCGTTCCGATTCGACCCTTATCGTGATTGCCGATAAAGGTGGCAAGTCCATAAGCACTTGTATTAGCAGTGGTGTAGAGGTCATCGGCATTAAATAGTGCGCTCAAACGATCTGCACTTCCATACTGTGCGATAAAGCGAGTCATCTGCTCGTCAAATGCGAAATCTAGAACAGATGGTGTCTGACCCGATGTCATATATGTTGAGAGAACTTGAGGGCTTGTGTCAAAAATTTCACCAAAGATTGGGAAGCTCTTCTTGCCTGCAGATTTAGCGCTCTTCTGAATTGCAGGGATCACCTTCTTCCAGAATGCAGAGTCAACATGTTTAAAGGTGTCGATGCGCATGCCATCGATATCGAAAGTTTTAATCCAGTAACTCCAGATGTCAATAAATCCTGCTACAACCTCAGGGTTTTCTGTTGCAATATCGTCAAGGTTATAAAAGTCACCGGTAATAATTGATTCACCTTCAAATGTAGAAGGTCCCTTGTTGTGATAGTTACTTAACTTATTGAGAAATGCGGGATTCTTCGCCTTCTCTTTTCCTGCAGGAATATAAGCCCTGCCATTGTCATAAGCCACGATGTCACCGGTGTGATTTGCAACCACATCGATAATCACTTTCATGCCGCGTGCATGAGCTGCCTTCACAAAATTCTTAAAGTCTTCCTCTGTGCCAAGATGAGGATCGACAGTCATAAAGTCCAGACCCCAGTAGCCGTGATAGGCAGCAGAGCCGCCTTGCACCGTCTGTTGCTTAATGGGCGGAGTAATCCAAATAGAGGTAAAACCCATATCGGCGATATATGGAATACGAGCCGTCAAACCCTTGAAATCGCCTCCATGCCAGTATCCAATGTCAGTTGGATCAAAGCCATGTTCAGAAGAGGAACCTGTGATTCCACCTAAATCATTAGATGTGTCCCCGTTTGCGAAGCGATCCGTCATCACAAAGTAGATCGACTCAGTGCTGACATCACCGCGGGCAACGGGGGTAAAGAGCTTCCTGAGATCTTCTGCTGCGTTGACGGGGGTGAGTGATGCAGCTGAAATTGCTAGCGCCAATAATGGTGCTGCGTACTTCTTCATCGTAGCGTCCAGACTCCTGAGGTTGCTTTCTTGGATTTAATCGAGATCTTCTTACCCTTTAACTTAGGGCCATACAGCGCCTTATCAATTGAAAAGCCGTATGGGGCAAGATTAATTTCGGCCTTTACTGGACCGCGTGAGGCGAAGACCAAGACTGCCTGCTTCTTGGATTCACGAATATAGGCCATTGACTCTGAATCTGCATGAATCCAGCGAAGGCCACCATTGATGAGCGCATCAGATTTCTTGCGGATTGCTATCAGCTCTTTAAACCCGTTGAGCAAGGCGGTATTCCACTTCCTTGGATGCTCCCAATCAATTGTGCGGCGAGCATCTTCTCCCCAAGCACCTTCGAGGCCAAGTTCATCGCCAGCAAAGATTGATGGGACTCCTGGGTAGGTCAGGAGCAAGGTTGCAGCAGAAAGGTGGGCGGCTTCATCATTTGCGACAACTGTTCGAAAACGTGCTGTGTCATGCGAATCAAGAAGCACCATACTTGCAACAAGTGAGCGCCATGGGATTCCTGCAGAGAAAGCTCGCATTGCAGCAACCGTTCCGACTGCGTCATATCGTGGATTATTTCCCGGAAGACCAGAGAAATTACCAAGCTTCTTATTTGGTTTGTTAAACCAATTAACAAGTGGACGAGCAAAGCCGTTGTAATTCATTGTGCCATGCCATCCGAAGCCATCTAGATCTGATGGGGAGTGGTCAGCATTTTCGGCAACTAGCCATGCATCTGGATTGGTCTCATCCATTGCTTTGCGGATTCCGCGAGCAACATCTTCATTAAGATCCTCACCAAGGTAGCGCCCTGTCATATTGCCGACATCAATACGCCATCCATCCATGGCATATGGAGCGCGTAGCCACTTGCGAACAACAGAGTCCTTACCTTCGAACATCAGGGCTCGAAGCTTTGCAGAGTTGTAGTTCAGCTTGGGAAGACTTGCCAGTCCCCACCAGCCGACATAGCCATGTTTAATCGACTTATCCCAGTAGAAGAATTCGCGCTCTGGAGCGCTCTTGCTAGCAAGTGCTGCCTGAATCCATCGATGGCCTGCTCCGCAGTGATTGGTGGTCAGATCACCCATAATCTTAAATCCGGCTTTGTGAGCTGCAGCAGAGAAATCTGCAAGCCCCTTATCACCACCGAGCAGCGGATCAATCTCATCGAAACTTGTTGCGTCATAGCGGTGATTGCTCCGTGAAGGAAATGCGGGGGTGAAGTAGATGGCGCTCACACCGAGATCCTTTAAATAATCTAAACGGTCTGTAATCCCAGGAAAGTCTCCGCCATAAAACTCAACACCAGTTGTCTTATCTCGTCCCTTAGGAAGATCACTCCACTTACGAGGAACCGCCCACTTGGGAAGCTCGCGCTCTATCTCTGACTTTGAAAAACGATCAGGGAAGATTTGATAGAAGACCGCGCTTTGAATCCATGAAGGATATGCAGGCTTTGCGATGATCTGAAAATCTTCACGATCTGTAACATCGTGGTGAAAGAGACCCGCTCCATTGAACCAAGAGTATGAGCCCTTTTCAACCAACATAAATCGATAGTGAAAAGTTGCATTGATGACTTCAACTTTGACACTCCACCAACTCTCAACAGAGTTGCTCTTGCCCTTCTTGGCAGCGCGCGTGCGAGGCTCGCCATCATGGAAGAAGCGGATATGAACTTCATCAACTTTGTAGCTCTTTGGTATTCGAATCTTGAATTCGACTGTATCCCCAATTGCGGGTGCAGAGTTACTGACGTAGAGCGCACTACCGTCGTGATGTGGAGTTATCTTCACAAGAGTGACCGGCCTTAGCCCTTGGTCGCACCTTGAGTCAAACCACCGATAATGAATCGCTGGAGTGAGAGGAAGAGAATCACAAGTGGAATCGCTGCAATCAATGAACCTGCAGCAAATGGTCCCCAGTTCTGACCGAACTGTGCTCCAACGAATTGCTGAAGTCCCACTGCCACTGTTCTGCTATCAACATCTTGCAAGAACAGAGATGCAAGAACAAACTCATTAAAGGTTCCGATAAAGGAGAGTAGCGCCGTTACGGCAAGGACAGGGGCAGCCAATGGGAAGAAGATCAACCAGAAGACCTGGAATGAACTCGCTCCATCGATACGAGCTGCTTCATCGAGCTCCATTGGAATAGTGTCTATATAGCCCTTCAGAAGCCAAGCATTCACACCCATAGATCCACCGAGGTAGATCAAGAGCAAGCCACCAAGGCTTCCAAGACCAATAGCTGGGAAGACTGTGTAAACGCGCTCCATCATCACGTAGATAGCTGCAAGTGCAAGGAATGCAGGAAATACCTGAACGAGCAAGAGCGCTTGAAGGCCAAGTTTGCGACCCTTAAAGCGCATGCGGCTAAATGCAAACGCTGATGCTGTACCCACGAAGACAGAGATGACCGCATTGGCAACAGCGATGATCACCGAGTTCTTCACCCAGGTCATATATGGAACTGCAGGGTTATTAAAGAGAATCTTGTAATTATCAAGCGACCAAATCTGAGGTATCAAAGAGGAGGTAGCGAGAGATCCTGTTGGGTTAAATGAGCTTGTAATCACCACGTAAATTGGAAAGAGGGTGAAGAAGATAAGTGCCCAGATAAAGATGTGAGACCCAATGTGCTTTGGGCGCATAGCGTTCTTAGCCATTTACATGCTCTCCAATACTTTTGAACGACGCAGCGACCAGAGCGAGATGGATCCAACGATAAAGAAGATCACCATCGAAATCGCTGAGGCAAGTCCCAGGTTCTGCTCTTGAGAGCCGAAGGCAGTCTTATATGTGTAGGTAATCAAAATATCTGTAGCGCCAGCAGTCTCTCCATTGAGGACATCTGTTGGACCACCGCCCGTCAAGAGATAGATAATATTGAAGTTGTTAAAGTTAAAGGCAAATGATGCAATCAATAACGGCGAGAGGATCTGCAAGATCAAAGGCAACTTAATCTTTGACATAACCTGACGGTTATTTGCTCCATCAATCTGAGCAGCTTCTTCAAGCTCTGATGGAATTGATTGGAGTGCACCTGAGCTGATGAGGTAGAAGTATGGGAATCCGAGCCAGAGGTTAACGATCAAGATAACTCCCTTAGCAAGCCATGGGCTATTGAAGAAGTCGATCTCAGTTCCAAATAACTGGTTGATAGCTCCAAACTGCCTATTAAACATTCCGTTCCAGATCAAGATACTCATAAAGCTTGGGATTGCATACGGCAAGATGAGTACAGAGCGGTAGAAACGGCGAAGTGCAATCTTCTGATTGAGAATAACCGCAAGCAGTAGTCCAACAGAGAACATCATGAGAACCGAGATAGATGCAAAGGCGATAGTCCATACGAAGACGCCAATAAATGGCCCGCGGACATTTGGATCCTTAAAGAGATTGATGTAGTTCTCGAAGGCATTCCATGCACGCCAGCCTGGGGTCAGAATGTATTCAGGGTCATTTACCGCCGCATAATTTCCGCGGTTATTGTCTTTAAATATTGTCCCAGTCGAAAGCTCTTTAAAGGTGTCACTTTCGGCATCGTAGATCAGGTTCTGCGATAGGACTGCAGCAACATCGATGCCCTGTGGCGCAATAAATTTTCCATCTCCCAAAGGAAACTTCAGGCCGATGATTGCCTCTTCATTATTTGCCGAAAATTCAGGGGTGACAGCCTCGAAGCCGTCGTATGTGCGGGCAACTCCGTATTCATCGCGAGTAAAGCCATCTGTAAGTGGCTTTACTGATGTCTCATCGGCGAAGAGAACGCTCTGATCCACCTGAGAGGTAAGAAGTGCTGCCCACTTTCCATTTACCTTACCTAGAGCCATCTCATAGGTATCTGCCATCTCATCGATAGCAAGACCATTGGCTTCAATCTGTGCGAGGGCATCTGATTTAGAGATTTCATTACCTGTCTTGTACTGATATCCAGACATCTGAACTGTGTAGACGACAGGTACTACAACAAATGTAACGAGAAGGATTAAACCTGGAAGCAGGAACTTAAATGGAAGTGTGAACTTGGTGAAGTAGACGAAGTTTGTGATGACAAAGATAACGCCGATTACCGTAGTAAGAGTGCCTGCATCATCTTTTGCAAGTGAAGCGAAGAACATCCAGAGAAGGCCCGCATCGATAAGACTCATAAATGAGATCTTGAAGATTTGAGCTTTCAGGCCGGTAAATCCAGCCAATCGATACATCATCTTATATTTACCAAATTCTCTCTCTGCCAGATACCCCTTGTGGAATATTCACCGGGGCAAGGTGCACAGTTTATTTCATTCAGTGAAAAAAGAGAACCCGCTACCTCTATGAAGTAGCGGGTTCTCCTTTACTTTAAGGAATTAACCTTGATTCAACTTAGTTTGTTGATGCGTGATTTGCGAAGTTCTTCGCAAGAATCGCTGCAGCAGCATCTAGAGTTGCATCAGCTGACTTACCCTTTGTGAAGATGTCTGTGTAGACATTTCCAAGGACGTCGTACCAGTTAGCTCCACCTGTCTTGTTATCAAGAGCTGGTGAGATCTGTGGTGTTCCTGTTGCAGCTGCACGACCAACAGCAAGTGTCTGTGGATCTGTAACGAGTGCAGTTGCAGAACGTGATGCAGGTGGACGCTTTGAGAGCTCGCTCATTGCAAGCTGACCCTGTGTTGATGCGAACCACTCGACAACGAGCTTACGTGCACCTAGATCTACGCCGTGTGTCTTTGCGTATGAAGTGACGTATGCACCTGAGTAGTTAACCCACTGTGCACCCTTTGTTGAGGCTGTAAGACCTGGTGTTGCACCAATGCCGTACTTCACGCCTGCCTTTGTGATTCCGTCAAAGTTCCATGCACCTGTGATAGCGAAAGGAATCTTTCCTGCCTTGAATGCGTCACCGCAACCATCCCACTGGAAGAAGCCATTGCTCTTACCTGAAGAATCGAGGAGGAACTTGTCAACGTTTGACTTGAATGCAGCTGAGTTAAGGAGAACCTTGTCGTACTGAGCGTTTGAGCCCTTGTATCCCCAAGCTCCGCCACCAAGTGCTGTAAGGACTGCGTGTGATCCCCATGTGCCTTCAAATGCACAGATACCACCGGTAAGACCCTTAGATGACTTGTTTGTCTTGTAGTAATCAACCATGTCGGCAAATGTTGCTGGCGCAGTTGTACCGTAAAGACCTGTGTTCCAGAGGAAGCCTGTTGTATCAACATCTAGAGGAACGCCATAGACGCTTCCCTTGAATGACATTGCAGCAAGACCTGCTGAAGGAATTTCGCTACGGAGCTTGCTTGTCACGATGATACGTGCGAGCTTTCCTGACTTTCCACCAGCTGATGCCATTGATGCAGGACCTGTCATAACATCTGGACCGCCAGCTGCTGTTGACTTATCCCATGCGCTCTGAAGTGCATCAAGTGATGAGAAGAACTTCACCTTGATTACATATCCTGGTGCGATTGTTGTGTTGCCATCGATCAGCTTCTGTAGCTGTGGGCCACGCTGTTCGTCAGCCCATACTGTGATTGTGCGAGGAGCTGCACTTGCAGGAGCACCTGCAAGAACGCTCACAGCGAGTGCTGCAACGGCGAGAACGCCTGCTGCGCGGAAACGCTTGATATTCATCTATATCCTCCATGGATTTTTAGGCACCCTCCGAGGGTCGGAGTTACCTAGTGGGGCAATTGCACCCGAAATGTCGCTTATGAGCAAGCGCGAAACCACTCATACCAATGAAAAATGGCCCGCTAAGCGGGCCATTTATCATATCGTTATACGAATGAGATTACTGGTGG
>CAZXVL010000019.1:0-13644 GCA_964644425.1 uncultured Candidatus Planktophila sp. | reverse complement strand
GTGGGCGGAGGATGAGACCGCTCTGGTTGTGCACTACCGAGGTAGCTGGCATAAGGGTAGTCGAACATCTGTTCGAATACCACTCAAGACACGCTGGCAATATATGAGCTGCCACCGACAAATGGCCCAGTCCGAAGGCCATACTCACGCCGTGCTCATACTCCTGCCGCCCTCTGAGAAGAAGAGCGAGACCTCAAAGCCCACCGTGGCGATGCAGGTCTATTCCGGAGTTCTCTACCAAGCCCTCGATTGGGCAAGCCTCTCCCCTGCTGCAAAGAAGCGTGGTGAGGCAGCGGTGGCAATCATCAGTGCAAAGTACGGGGTTGTTCGCCCGAGTGATCGAATCGAGAGCTACAAAGAGAAGATCAATAACAAGGCGATGGCTCCTCTTGTTGCCTCAAAACTAGAGCCGCTTAAACCCACGCTAATCATCGATTGCCGATCCTCGACCTATAAAACTGTCTGGAAGTCCCCGGCGGATATCACAGTCGAAGTTCGGGTTTCAACTGTGGTTGATGGAGTGCGAACCGTGGTGACACATATGTCCAAGAAGACTCGTGGAGAGATTACTCGATGGCTCTTGCAATCTCGATCAATGCCTAAGAGCCCTGAAGATCTCTATGCAATCGTCTCGGAAAAGTATCCCTGTGCGCTAACGCCCAGTGATGGCAATGACCCTTGGGTCTTAGAAGTTATCGCTGTTTAGCAGTTTCTGTTGGACATTGTTTACAGACAGCTTTCCAGATTTCATCTGCTTCTAGCCCTGCCGCAAGTGCCTCATTAACAGTCTTGCTGCCAAGTTCACTGATTGCAATATCTTGTGAGAACGATGGCGCCCATTCTTCGCCGAAGCTGAGCACCAATCGTTCGCGAAGATCTGAGATGCGCATGAAACAACTACCCCTTAGAAGAGGGTGTTCTCAACCAAGAGAGCAGCCTGTGCCCGAGATTGCTCTGGTGTTATCGGTTGCAATACCTGACCGATAAGCCAACGCATCGCAATACCAGTGCCTGCCTCTGATTTAGTTGCTCCATAGATCACTTGCGCAATGGTGATGTAGTGAGATGAATGAGTATTGGCCAGCAACTGAGTTAACAGCCCGCCATCGAATCGGCGCATTGCATCTAGGGCCGGGTCAGAAGAGATTGCAATAGAAAGGCTCTCCAGTGCATCTGCAGGAGTTCCCGCTGTGGTGGCAATCTCAACTATGCGAGCTACCTCTGCTTCAATGAGGGCTGCAAGTACTGCATCTTTATCTCGATAGTGGTTATATAAAGTTGCACGAGAGACTTCAGAGTGGTCTGCAATTTCAATCATAGAAAGTCCTGCAACGCCACTGCGTGAGATTAGATTTTTTGTGCCTTCAAGAATTGCCGACTCTGTGCGACGGTGAACTCCAGATTGAAGTTGATATTTAGGCTGCATCGACAACAGCGAGCTTTGCAACTTCGCGGGATGAAATATCGCGTGAGACTTCAGAGATCACTGTTGCAAGTGAAAGGCCGAGTGCTTCACAGATCGCATTGAGCAGCTCTGAAGATGCTTCCTTCTGTCCGCGCTCTACCTCAGAGAGGTAACCCAGAGAGACACGAGCATCACGAGCAACATCACGAAGAGTGCGCGCTTGCTCTGTGCGGGCAGCACGAAGGGCTTGACCTACGGATTCACGTAATAGAACCATCGCTCTCCCCTTTCTTTAGTTGCCACTGCGAGAGCTAAGAATACGCGCAAATGTGCCTAAGGCGCTGGATATAGCCCCTGTTCGAATGGCATCGCGCCCAGAATCAAGCTGCAATTGCAGGCTCTCGTTAACTGGCCCTCGAACGGCTATCCAGACAGTGCCCTCTGCGATGCCTAAGTAATCACCAGGTCCTGCGATTCCAGTCGTTGCGATCGCCCAGGTTGTTCCGAACTTTTCACGCGCAGCATCTGCCATTGCATTGGCAACTTCTTCACTGACCACGGTGTGCTCTGCAATTAATGCAGGATCAATGCCGAGAACGCCCTCTTTGATCTGATTGGAGTAAGCGATGATTCCACCGAGGAAAACTTGGGAAGATCCAGGCGTTGCAGTAATTGCATGTCCTACACCACCACCAGTGATGGATTCAGCAACCGCTACAGTCTCATTTTGTTCGGCAAGAAGTCGCACAATAGTCTTTGAATGTGTGCGAGTTGGCATAAGAGAAATCTACCGCGAGCTACGCCACTTGGCTATGTAATCAATACCGCTGGTCACTGTGAGTACAACAGCCACACCCATAAAGATATCTCTTGGAGTGTGCAGATACTCAGGTAGAGGCAAAATATAGAAACCAACGCCAAAGTTCTGGGTCAAAGCCTTGATCTTGCCTCCCTTGCTGGCGGGAATAACGCCATCTTTAATCACCAGGATTCTAAAGATGGTAATTCCGATTTCACGGAACAAGATAATTGCCATGACCCAGATTGAGAAGCGATCAAGAATGACGAGAGAGATCATCGCAGAACCAATGAGGGCCTTATCTGCAACAGGATCGAGAAATGCTCCCAGTGCGGTAGTGCGATTTGATTTGCGAGCCCAATGGCCATCGAGAATATCTGTCATCCCAAGGATGAAGAATGCAGACCATGCAATGATCTGCCACATCGCTCCATCATCATGAAAGAGCGCCCAAACAGCGGCAGGAATCAAGAGGATGCGAACTACGGTGAGGTAGTTAGGAGTTAGCTCAAAGGGAAGTTTCATAGAGGTCTCGCAACCAGGTCTGCTCCCATGGAATCAATCACCACGGCATCAACATACTGGCCAACTTCGAAGTTGGTATCGATAAATGAAGTCGTGCCATCAACTTCTGGACCTTGATGGGCAGCTCGCCCTTCTTGTAGCTCAGAATCCTCGATAAGTACGCGTACAGTTTCCCCGATTCGAGCCTGCGCTCTTGCAGAAACCATCTCATCTGCTAAACGAGAGAGTGACTCAACTCGCTCTTTGATGAGATCTTCGTCAACTTTATCTGAGAGCTCTAACGCCTCAGTTTTATCTTCATCAGAGTAGCCAAATACGCCGATTGCATCGAGCTTTGCAGAGGCTACAAATTCAGCGAGCTCATTGAAATCATCTTCGCTCTCGCCTGGGAAACCAACAATAAAGTTCGAACGAATTCCCGCCTCCGGTGAGAGAGCTCGAATCTGATTGATCAGGTGCAAGAATTTCTCTGAATCTCCAAAACGACGCATTCGGCGTAGAACTGATGCGCTCGTGTGCTGGAAGGAGAGATCAAAGTAAGGTGCGACCTTATCGGTTTCAATCATCGCCTGTAGTAAAGAGGGACGAACTTCAGCTGGCTGAAGGTATGACAATCGGACTCGCTCGATACCTGGAATCTCGCCAAACTTATGAACAATCTTCTCCATTAGGCGCAGGTCACCTAAATCTTTACCGTAAGAGGTGGTGTTCTCAGAAACTAGGAAGAGCTCACTGACACCATGTGCCGCAAGCCATCCCGCCTCTTCAAGAATTTCATCGGCTGGTCGAGAGACAAATGATCCACGGAAATATGGAATTGCGCAGAATGAGCATCGACGATCACAGCCTGATGCGATCTTTAGTGGAGCCCATGGGGCATTTCCTAAACGCTTACGAAAGAGTGAGCCACCAGCACCAACCGAGGATGTGTGTTCAGCATCGCGAACCTCTGCGCGCACCGCAGCGCGCGCAACAGGTGAAATTGGAAGGAGGGCGCGTCGATCTTGCGGTGTGTGCGAGGTGTGGTGATTGCCGGAGAGAATCGATTGCAACTTAGCAGAGATATCTTGATAATCATCGAAGCCAAGAATTGCATCTGCCTCTGGTAGAGCCTCTGCCAACTCTTTTCCATATCGCTCTGCCATGCACCCCACTGCCACTACAGCCTTAGTAGTGCCGTGGCCCTTAAGTGAGTTTGCCTCTAAGAGAGCATCAACAGAGTCTTTCTTGGCTGATTCGATAAAACCACAAGTATTTACAACTGCTACTTCGGCAGATTCAGCATCGGCAACAAGTGTCCATCCTTCAGCAGCGAGACGACCTGCCAGCTCCTCTGAATCTACTTCATTGCGGGCGCAGCCCATCGTGACAATTGCGACGGTGCGAGACATAGGGGTGATGGTACAGGTTTAGCGGAATGTACGGCGCACTTCTTGGTTCTCTCCACCAAGTGGTGCAAGTAACTCTCCATTTACGGTCACATCAAGGCCGGCAGGATTGCTGAAATAGATAGCGATAGAACGCAATCCCTCAAAGCTTTTGCTCTCCCCCTGATAGATGGTGCCTTTTTCAATCTGCTTGCCATCTACCCAGATATCAATCTTTGAATCACCACGGGGTGCTGTGATAAGAAGAGTCACTTTACCGTTTGCTGGATTATCCGTAGTGGTTGTCTCGGTTGTAACAGCTGAGGCAGAAGGTTCTGCACTTGGCGTTGGAGAGGCAGAAGTTGTTGCAACAGGGTCAGGGTCATTGCCACTCTGGACATTGCTTACGACAATTTGAACGGTGGCAAAGATCAGAAGTACGACAATCGAGACAGTTGCCGGAACTTTCCACGAGATATTTTTCTTCTCCTGAGGAACCTTTGTTACATTATTTTCAATCAGCAAATCTTTAATGCTGCGACTCTCTGCCGAATGTTCTTCATTGAAAAGCTCAACAAGGTGCGCTGGATCGAGTCCAAGAATTGGAGCAATGTTGCGCAGATGACCTCGGGCATAAATTTCTCCACCACAATGTGAGAAATTATTCTTCTCAATTTCGATAAGTAAGCCGACGCGAATGCTGGTGGCCGCTGCGAGATCTTCGAGAGAGATGCCTGCGGCAAGACGCGCAGAAGAAAGCATCTCACCTAGGTTCATGGCGTGACCTACTCTCGAAATATGCGACTTGGACTCCTTGCCATATTTTACGCCACTTGTTCAGGGAACCACTAGCCCGGCAGTTCAAACTCGAGGGATATCACCCCTCTTTGTCCCCTACTCAGTAATCGCGGAGCGTGGCTAGAACCGATTCCAACTCTTCATTGGTCACAAGGACGACTCTCGCCTTAGAACCCTCAGAAGGACCCACGATTCCGCGAGATTCCATCAAGTCCATCAATCTTCCAGCTTTAGCAAAACCCACACGGAGCTTTCGTTGCAACATTGATGTCGATCCAAACTGTGTTCCGACAACGAGTTCAACCGCCTGACAGAGAAGATCTAGATCATCACCAATCTCTTTATCAATCATCTTTGAAGATTGAGCGGGGGCAGTAACGTCATCGCGATAGCGAGGCTTGAGCTGTTTCTTCACATGATTGGTGACTGCTTCAATCTCGCGTTCGGATACATAAGCTCCCTGAATACGAATTGCGCGGCTTGCACCCATTGGAATAAAGAGACCATCACCTTGGCCAATAAGCTTCTCTGCTCCAGGTGAATCGAGAATAACTCGACTATCTGCCAGAGAAGAAGTTGCAAATGAGAGCCGAGATGGAACGTTTGCTTTAATCAAACCTGTGACGACATCGACAGATGGTCGCTGTGTTGCTAGAACAAGGTGAATACCCGCAGAGCGAGCAAGCTGTGTAATGCGCACAACCGATTCTTCAACTTCTCGTGCTGCAACCATCATGAGATCTGCAAGCTCATCGATGACTACCAAGAGATATGGATATGGCTCAAGAATGCGATCTGATCCTGGTGGTGCAACAACTTTTCCAGCACGGACAGCCTTATTGAAATCATCAATGTGGCGGAAACCAAATGTTGCAAGGTCTTCATAGCGAAGATCCATCTCACGCACTACCCATGTGAGGGCATCGGCTGCCTTCTTGGGATTGGTGATAATCGGTGTAATCAGATGTGGAATACCTTCGTATGCAGTGAGCTCTACTCGCTTTGGATCGATAAGGATCAGGCGTACTTCATCGGGAGTAGCTCGCATCAAAATAGAAGTGATCATCGAGTTAATCATCGATGACTTACCAGCACCTGTTGCTCCTGCAACTAGAAGGTGCGGCATCTTGGCCAAGTTTGCACAGACAAAATTTCCCTCAACATCTTTGCCGAGGGCGACCAACATAGGGTGGTGATCTTGTCCTGCAACGCTTGAGCGCATAACATCGCCTAAAGCGACGATTTCACGATCAGTATTTGGAATCTCAATACCAACAGCTGACTTGCCTGGAATAGGCGAAAGAATGCGCACTTCACTGCTGGCTACAGCGTATGAAATATTCTTTGAGAGCGCGGTGATGCGCTCAACCTTTACAGCATTGCCGAGTTCAACTTCATAGCGCGTAACAGTTGGTCCACGCATAAATCCTGTTACCTGAGCATCGATATCAAACTGCTTAAAGACTTCTGTCAGGGATGCAACCACAGTGTCGTTTGCTTTGCTCTTTCCCTTGGAGGCAGGACCGAGTTTAAGAAGATCTTGAGATGGGAGCTCATACTTTGAATCACCGGTGAGCAAGAGCTGCTCGGGATGGTGGTCTGCCTTAGGAGCTGCTTTCAGTTGTGATTCAAGTGGCTTTGGAACTTCAACTGTGAATTCCTCATCAAAGCTCTCTTCATCTAAATCTACTTCATCCACTGGTTCATCTTCATGCCATGCAACTACAGGTGATTCAAAAGGAGGGGTGTCTGTGATTTCAAATTCTTCCTCATTGCGCTCTGGCTTCTTAGACCAAATCCAAAGAGCAAGGACCTTAATCTTCTTATAGAGGACACTGAGTGGAGTAGCGGTGAGGACAAGTAATCCAAAGACCATGACAATTAACAAGAATGGGTAGGCAAGAAACTCAGACATAACCTTTGCTACTGGCATCGCCACGTAATAGCCGAGGTAGCCTCCCCCATCATTGCTCGCACTTTCTGAGCCGCTGAGCAAGTGCGCAAATCCTGTCGCACTCAGCAGAAGAATTAATGTGCCCACTGTGATTCGCCCAGTCACATGGTTATCATCAGGACGTCGGAAGATTCGAATTGAGAAGTAGAAGAAGATAATAGGAGTGAGCGCTGCGACTGTACCGAGTGCTCCATAGAGCGCAGAATGAATTGCGCTTCCAAAGAAGTTGGTAGATCCTGCCCATGTGCCTACGATTGAAACAATTGCAAGGATAAAGAGGGTGAGACCAAAACTATCGCGCAGGCTCTTTTCAGGGATATCTTTGCTTCCATGCGAGACGGCGCGAATTGCAGAGCCAAAAGCCTTCGCGATCATCTTCCAAGCAGATGCCAAAGCCCCTGCTATTACAGCAGGTATCGCTTTATTGCTCTTTGAGGTGCGTCTCTTCTTAGCCACACATTCAATATTAGTTGGAGCTAATTACTGCACAAGGTAGGCGCGCCGCTTGCTTTAAATCACACCACTTATCAGACTTCTATGACAACAGGAACAATCATTGGACGACGTCGGTGTTTTTGCCCCACCCATGAACCAATAGTGCGACGGACAATTTGCGAGAGTTGATGCGTTCCGTTATTGCCATCTTTAACTGCTCGGGCAAGTGCTTTCTCGATATCTCCCTTAACCTCATCAAAGAGGGCGACATCTTCATTAAATCCGCGAGCATGAATATCAGGGCCTGCGACGATCTTGCCGCTCTGAGAATCGATGACGACAATCACAGAGATAAAGCCTTCCTCCCCCAGGATTCGACGATCCTTGAGTGAGTCTTCGGTGATATCTCCAATGCTCTGTCCATCAACATAGACAAATCCAACCGGGATAGCACCAGAAATCTCTGCTTCATGATCTACAAGATCGACGACGATTCCGTTTTCGGCGATAAAGGTATTCTTGCGAGCAACGCCAGCTTGAATTGCAATCTCGACATTTGCCTTAAGGTGGCGCCACTCTCCATGAATTGGCATTGCATATTTTGGCTTCACGATGTTGTAGCAATACAACAACTCACCCGCAGCAGCATGGCCAGAGACATGGACAAATGCATTTGCTTTATGGACAACCTTTGCACCTTGTCGAGTGAGCTCGTTGATAATGCGATAGACAGAGTTTTCGTTACCCGGAATCAATGAAGAGGCCAGGATGACGGTATCTCCTTCACCCACACGAATCTGATGATCGCCATTTGCCATGCGAGAAAGTGCCGCCATAGGTTCGCCTTGAGAACCTGTTGAAATCAGAACTACATTGTCACCGTAATCTTCAAGGTTCTTGATATCTACTACAGCCCCCGGTGGCACGCTGAGATAGCCCATATCTTCGGCAATCTTCATATTGCGCACCATCGAACGTCCAATGAAGACAACCTTGCGACCATGTTCGTAGGCAACATCAATTACTTGCTGGACGCGATGAACATGGGAAGAAAACGATGCAACGACTACGCGCTTCTTTGTCTGAGCAATCACGCGATGTAGCGCGGGCATGATTTCGCGCTCGGCAGGGGTAAAGCCAGGAATATCTGCATTGGTCGAGTCAGCCATAAAGATGTCAACACCTTCTTCGCCTAAGCGAGCAAAGGCTGCAAGATCTGTAGTGCGCCCATCTAGGGGCAGCTGGTCCATTTTGAAATCTCCCGTTGCAAGAACTAGGCCCGCCTTTGTTCGAATCGCAACAGCTAGCGCATCGGGAATAGAGTGATTAACCGCGATGCATTCGAGGTCAAAACCTTCAATAGTAAAGCGATCGCCCTCGCGGACTTCACGGGTGATCGGGCCAATACGGTGCTCTTTCAGCTTTGCCGTAATGAGTGCAATTGTCAGTGGTGATCCAAAGATAGGAATATCTACACGCTCACGCAGTAGATATGGAACTGCACCAATATGGTCTTCATGGCCATGTGTAAGGAAAATTGCAACGACGTCATCGAGGCGATCTCGAATATAGCTAAAGTCAGGCAAGATCAGATCAATGCCAGGTTGATTATCCTCAGGAAATAGAACGCCACAGTCAACGATTAAGAGTTTTCCGTTGTACTCAAAGACAGTCATGTTGCGACCAATCTCGGAAATTCCACCGAGTGCCACGATACGTAGGGCATCCGGTGCTAGAGGACCGGGTGTCTTTAGATTGGGATGTGGATGTGCACTCATGGAAGAACGACGCCGCCTGCAGTCAGATCTTTGCGTAGCTGTTCGATCTGTTCTGCAGTTGCATCGACGAGAGGAAGACGAGTTGTTCCACCTGGAAGGCCCATGATGTTCATTGCAGCCTTAGTCAGGATTGCGCCCTGAGTACGGAATGTTCCAGTAAATACTGGCAAGAGCTTTTGATGAATCTCAAGGGCCTTTGCCTGATCGCCTGCAAACCATGCATCGAGCATCGCCTTGAGTTGCGCACCCACTGTGTGGCCGCAGACAGATACAAATCCAACTCCGCCAATAGATAAGAAAGGAAGATTGAGGATGTCATCTCCTGAGTAGACAGGGATTCCACAACGCTTGATCACCCAAGAAGTTACATCAAGCTTTCCCTTGGCATCTTTGAGTGCAACGATATTGTCGACGCTATCAAAGAGCTTAACAATTGTGTCAGATTCGATCTCGACGCCTGTGCGACCTGGGATGTCATACATCATGATCGGTAAATCTGTTGCTGCAGCGACAGCGCGGAAGTGCGCCTCGATACCTGCCTGTGGTGGCTTGTTGTAATAAGGAACAACAACGAGAAGTCCATCAGCTCCGGCATCTTGTGAACGTTTAGCTTGTTCGACTGTGTAAGCCGTCTCATTATCTCCAGCGCCAGAGAGCACCTGAATCTTTGAACCAACAACGCTCTTTACAACGCGGATGATCTCAAGCTTTTCAGATGACTTAGTCGTTGGTGCTTCACCGGTGGTTCCGTTGACTGCAATGCCGTCGTGTCCTGTATCGACAAGGTGTTGGGCAAGTTTGGCGACCCCATCCCAATCAATCGCCCCATCCTTATCAAAAGGGGTCACCATTGCGGTGATTAGGCGGCCGAATGGTGCGTGGGTACTCATTGTTCAATCTTATCCGTTAAGGCGCGACGCGACCAGATTTTTCGAAGGCTGCATAGGTCAAAGGCATCAATTTCGCGAATTCTGCCTCCATTTTCTCTGCCACCATCTCGATTTCACGCTGTGGGTAGCTTGGGAAGTGTGAGCCCTCGCGTGAAGTGCGCAGTGATAGGAAGTTCATCAATGCGCGTGCATTCATGGTCACATACATGGAAGAGTATGTTGCAACAGGCAAGACTGCACGAGCTACTTCGCGAGCGATTCCGGCATCGAGCATGGTCTTATAAGAGTCATAAGCAACGATGTATGCACTCTTCATGGCATCGACGGTGACCTTAAATTGCTCATCTGTACCAGGGATGAATTCGTATGCACCTGTCTTGCCGATTTGAATGAGATTACGTTGCTGGTTAGGGATGTAGAAGACTGGCTTGAGCTCGCGATAGCGACCTGACTCCTCGTTATATGAGGCGATGCGATGGCGCATAAATTCACGGAAAACAAAGATTGGTGCTGAGATAAAGAAAGTCATCGAAGTGTGCTCAAAAGGTGAGCCATGGCGTTCGCGAGCGAGGTAGTTAATCAAACCCGCTGAGCGCGCTGGATCTTCACCAATTTCATCCATAGATTGCTCACCAGCGGTGGAGACGCGAGCCGCCCAGATGACATCGGCATCGCTAGCACTTGCCTTGATGAGCTCGACAGATACATCGTCGCGGAAGACGATTTCAGAATGTGCGCTTGATTCAGACATGGTCGCACCTTATCGAGGCGGACCCCCCTCTCCCCTGCATCTATACGGCAGAATGGGCGCGTGTCATCAGTGAAGCGCACCACCGCAGCCGCCTCGTTGAGCGTCTCCTTCACTGTTGGCCTCTACGGAGTCGCATTTGGCGCGGCCAGTATCGAGGCGGGCTTCTCACTTCTGCAGACCTGTCTGCTCTCCCTTCTGACCTTTTCGGGAGCATCTCAATTTGCTGTTGTTGGAGTTCTTGGCGCAGGAGGTAGCGCTCTATCAGGCATCGCAACAGCTTCACTACTTGGAATACGAAACTCTCTCTATGGACTTCGCCTTGCGCCAATTTTGAAGTTACGTGGATGGAAGAAAATCGTTGGTGCACAGGTCACGATCGATGAATCCACTGGAGTTGCTTTAGGGCAGAGTGATCTCGGCATCGATGCAATGAAGCAGGGATTTTGGTTAACGGGTCTTGGCGTCTACCTCTTCTGGAATTTCTTCACAGTTGTCGGCGCACTCGGTGCAAGTGCTATGGGCGATCCTGCTGCATGGGGTCTAGATGCCGCTGTTCCAGCAGCATTTCTTGGACTGGTCTGGCCCCGTCTGACTAATAGCCATGAAAAATTGTTGGCACTTGCAGCAGTTCTTCTCTCTCTTGCTCTTACGCCATTTGTTGCAGCCGGTATTCCGATTATCACCACTGCCTTGCTTGCAGTGATATTTGGATGGAGGGCTCGTTCATGAGCGCGCTCTGGTGGGGTGTTATTGGCACCAGCGTTATTGCATTTGGATTGAAATACCTCGGCCATAGCGTTCCAGAGAAGTATCTGACCAATGCACGAGCGCTGCGCATTAACTCTTTAATTCCGATTGCGTTGCTGAGCGCACTTGTTGCAGTGCAGAGCTTTGGCGAGAAGAGCGCACTCGTGCTCGATCACCGAGTGACGGGAATCTGCGTAGCAGTGATCGCACTTCTACTACGTGCGCCTTTTCCTGTTGTTGTTCTAGGCTCAGCTGCAGCATCTGCGGCTGTCTATAACTTTCTCTAAGCTTTAAAGAACTCCAAGAGCCTCAAGCTTTGCCTTGAGCTCGTTATCTGATGGCTCTGTCAGGTGAGTTCCATCTGGAAAGACAATTACCGGAATCGACTTTGCTCCGCCATTAATTTCAATTACCTTTGCGGCAGCTGATTCGTCTGCCTCAACATCGATATGTGTAATCTGAACATCAAGTTCTTCGAGCAGTCTCTTAGAGCGGCGGCAATCTCCACACCAATCTGCACCGTACATTGTGATATCTGCATGTAGTGACATTTTTCTCCCTAGTAGTCCATTACATATATTTCTCAAGGCCGACGGTCAGCCCTGGGTGTGATGAAACTTTGCGGACGCCAAGTAATACTCCTGGCATAAATCCTGCTCGATCGAGTGAATCATGGCGAATAGTTAAAGTCTCCCCTAGGCCGCCAAAGAGCACTTCTTGATGAGCAATGAGTCCGCGAAGGCGAACAGAGTGGACCGGAACATCTCCAACCATCGCACCACGGGCTCCATCGAGTGAAGATGTCGTGGCATCTGGTTGTGGTGATAGTCCTGCTGCAGAACGAGCATCTGCAATCAACCCTGCAGTGCGGGCAGCGGTACCCGAAGGCGCATCGACCTTATTTGGGTGATGAAGCTCAATGATTTCAGCGGATTCAAAGTACTTAGCGGCTTTCTCGGCAAACTCCATCATTAAGACTGCACCGATTGCAAAGTTGGGAGCAATCAGAACTCCTGCGCTGGGATGAGCGGCAAGCTGCTTTTCCAGAGTTGCAATACGCTCTGGCGAAAATCCTGTTGTTCCAACGACTGCGTGGATATTGTTCTTGATCAGAAATTCAAGGTTTGCCATGACGACATCAGGTGTTGTGAAGTCAACAACTACTTGTGCTCCTGCAGTGACAAGGGCCTCAAGTGAGTCACCCGCATCAAGGGATGCTACGAGCTGGCAATCCGATGATTCTGTGACAGCCTTGACAACTTCTGAGCCCATGCGACCACGTGCGCCGAGAACACCTACTTTGATCATCGCCTCAATACCTTCTCAAACTTAGCTGGATTCTTAAATGGACCCACAAGTGCAAGGGTAGGCGTTCCAGCAAGATACTCGCTAGCTATTGAGCGAATGTCCTCTGCGCTTACGCGTGAAATCGCCTTCAAAATATCGTCGAAATCCATTACCTGACCATAGACAATCTCATTCTTACCGATTCGACTCATTCGTGAGCCTGAATCCTCTTGGCTCAAGACCAGTGATCCTCGCACCGCGCCCTTTGCTCGCTCAATCTCTTCATGGCTCATTCCGTGATCTGCGACATCAGCTAAGACTTCACGGATGATTTCAACAACTTCAACAGCCTTTGTGGGGTTGCATCCAGCATAGAAGCCAAGGGTTCCGCTTCCTGCAAATTGTTGAGCATAGGCATAGACGGAGTATGCAAGGCCACGCTTCTCACGAATCTCCTGGAAGAGTCGAGATGACATTCCCCCACCGAGTGCTGCTGAGAGAACTCCCATGGCAAAGCGACGCTCATCCGCGCGAGCAACACCTGCCATTCCATAGAGCATGTGTGCTTGCTCTGTTTTGCGATACATCAACCCAACAGATTGCTGCGGCCCACGCTTGATAGCAGTGTTAGGGCGGATGTTAGGAACTCCAAGTTCATCGAGGAAGTTATCGCGAGAGAGTGCCTGCTCCACCATCGCAACAACCTTCTTATGCTTAATATTGCCTGCGACAGCAACAACAAGATCTGATGGCTTGTACTTCTTCTTGTAATAGTTAAAGACAGTGTTACGAGACATTGAATTGATTGAATCAATGGTTCCAAGAATCGGGCGACCAATCGGAGTATCTCCGTAATAGGTATCGCTAAAGAGGTCGTGGACGAGATCGCTTGGATCATCATCGCGCAT
>CAZXVL010000018.1:0-15404 GCA_964644425.1 uncultured Candidatus Planktophila sp. | reverse complement strand
ATCAATACTGTGCTCATATCAACTTCTTCTCTGCTAGGAAATTAACAAGTGCTTCGCCGCCATTGCCTTCATCTGTAACCTTAAGACCGGCCGCACGTGGTGGGCGTGGAGTTGCATCATTGACGACAGACCAAGCACCCTCTATTGAGACACCTAGCGCTGCGCAATCTTTAACATCAATTGTCTTCTTCTTCGCTGCCATGATTCCCTTGAAAGATGGATAGCGAGGTTCGTTGATTTTTTCAACAACGCTGATAACCGCTGGAAAAGTTGCGCTCATTGAATCTACGCCAGCTTCTGTCACACGAGTAATAGAAAGTGTTGATGCAGATGGATCCACTGTTACCTCAGATGCAAATGTCATCTGCGCCCATCCAAGGCGAGCGCTGAGCATCGCTGGAACAACGCTCATACGTGCATCAGTTGATTCAGTTCCACAGATAACCAAGTCATAGCCACCTGCAGAAATTGCTGCAGCTAAAACCTTTGATGTTGTCAGTGCATCGCTGCCAGCGAGGGCGCTATCTGTAATAAGAATTGCATCGTTTGCACCCATTGAGAGCGCCTTGCGAACTGCATCGGTTGCACGATCTGGTCCCATTGAGATGACGGTGACAGTATGTGGTGCGCCATCACCCTCGTTGCCGCCATGTGCCTCAGCGATCTTCAACGCCTCTTCAACAGCGTATTCATCAAGATCATTGAGAACAGCATCAACGCTCTCGCGATCGAGGCGACCATTGACCATCTTCTTCTCGGCCCATGAATCGGGCACTTGCTTTACGCAGACTGCAATCTTCATGTCGGAGATGTTACTGGCCGGTAGCTTGAAGGGCAATATTTAATGGCATCGTTTCTAAGGCAGACTACCCCCATGCAACCGGCCGATCCCAGAACCCTCGGCGCCACCTTGACTGAAGGTGGTTGTAACTTCGCCATCTGGAGCAATGCTGCGGATGCAATCGAACTCTGCCTCTTTAATGAAGATAACGGCAAATTGGTCGAGACTCGCTTTGCTCTCTCTCATCGTAATGGCCCTATCTGGCATGGATATCTGGCAGGGGTTCGCGCTGGCCAACGGTATGGCTACCGGATCTATGGGCCTTGGCAGCCAGAACATGGCACGCGCTTTAATCCTGCAAAGCTGCTCATTGATCCCTACACACATCGCCTCGATGGCCACGTCCAATACGTGCCAGAGATTTACTCACATATTTCTACTGATGGAACAGGGGCAGGTGATTCCACTCTTCGCGATGATCGCGATAGCGCAGGCTTTCTTCCATATTCAGTCGTCACCAATCATCACCCACGAGAAGTGCATCGCCCACTTACCTCATGGACTTCAACTGTGATCTATGAAGCCCATGTTCAAGGATTAACCGCCAAGAACACACGGATTCCAGAGAACGAACGTGGAACATATAAGGCCCTCGGCCATGAAAGCACGATCGCGCATCTACAGCATCTAGGTGTGACTGCCATTGAATTGCTTCCAATTCACTCCTACGTCACTGAACCAGGAATCTGGCATCGTGGCCGGAAGAATCATTGGGGATATAACGCAATTGCTTTCTCAGCACCTCATGCAGAGTATGCAGCAACTGATAATCCCATCACCGAACTTCAAGAGGCGGTCGATCGCTTACATGAATCAGGTATCGAGGTCTATCTTGATGTTGTCTATAACCACACCGCAGAAGGTGGAGTGGGCGGACCAACACTGAGCTTTAAGGGTATCGATAACAAGGCTTGGTATCGCCATGATTCAAATGGCGAATACGTCAACGTGACAGGATGTGGAAATACTCTTGCAGCAAGTAGCCCTCACGGAGTTCGCCACATCATTGATTCTCTGCGCTGGTGGGTCGAAGTCATTGGTGTTGACGGTTTCCGTTTCGACCTTTCAACTGCCTTGTATACAAGCCACTCTGCCTTTAATTCTTCTCTCCTTGCAGCAATTGAGTCAGATTCTGTTCTGCGAAACTTTAAGATGATCGCTGAGCCGTGGGATGTTTCACGATACTCATTGGGCGATTTTCCGCACCCTTATCGCGAATGGAATGACCGCTACCGCGACTCTGTGCGCCAATTCTGGCTTGGTGACTTAGCCCGTGGATATGGAGAAGGAGTCTCTGACCTCGCCTCATCCATTAGTGGATCTTCAGATATTTTCTACTATCGCGGTCCCACATCTTCGATTAACTTCGTGACAGCTCACGATGGTTTCACTCTTGCTGATTTGGTGATGTATCAGAATAAACACAATGAACCTAATCAAGAAGACAACCGAGATGGTTCGCACGATAATCGCTCTTGGAATTTAGGTATCGAAGGACCGACGGATAATCCCGCTATCAACGCTCACCGCCACTCTCTGAAGAAATCAATTATGGCAACACTCATGCTCTCAGCGGGTGTTCCGATGATCAATATGGGCGATGAGATATCACGTTCACAAAATGGCTCAAATAACTCTTACTCGATGCCACGGGATATGCATCCAAGTATTGAAGATAGCGCTGAAACTTTTATGGGCGGATGGGCCAATAAGTGGGAGCTCTCGGATGAGGAGATTGATATGCGAGAGGCTGTTGCTGAACTCGCACGTATTCGAAAGACATACTTAGCAGATGTTGCAGCAGAGTTTTTCACCGGCCGTGTTGATTTAGGAACTCAAAGAAAAGATATAGCTTGGTTTAGTCTCGGCGGACGTGAGATGACTGAAGATCATTGGGCAGATGGAGATAAGCGCAGTCTCACAGTCTTTATCGATGCAGGCCCTGATCGTGGTTTGTTACTACTTCTCAACTCTTCAACACAAGAGACGCTCTTCACGCTTCCGGATTCAAAGTGGGGCACGAGTTATCGCCGAATATTTGATGCGGCATCACCGGTCACATTGCATGAACCGCAGATTCAATTACCGGATGTGAAAGTCAGTGTTGCACCTCATTGTGCACAGGTCTGGCTCGTTACACGCCATTAATTTTCTAATTTTTTCCCGTCGTACTAGGTGGTAAAGGTCGATGCAGAATATATTTGCCACGTGCTAGCGATTATCGCCCCAGGGCAAGGTTCACAAACACCCGGAATGCTCTCACCGTGGATAGAAGATGAAGAGGCGAAATCACTGCTTGTAATGTGGTCTGATGCAATTGGTCTAGACCTTGTGCACCTGGGAGTCCATGCAGATGCTGAGGAAATCAAAGACACTGAAAATGCCCAACCATTGATAGTTGCGGCAGGACTATTAAGTGCCCGAGCACTTGGCGCAACACATCGTTTCACTCACGTTGCCGGCCACTCTGTTGGAGAGATTACCGCCGCAGCCGTTGCTGGTGTGATTACTCCCCTGGATGCAATGAAGTTGGTGCGCACCCGTGGAATCGAGATGGCAAAAGCTGCAGCAAGCGCCCCGGCAGGAATGTCTGCGGTGCTCGGTGGCGAACGCGATGTTGTCTTGAAGGCTATTGCAGAGGCAGGCCTTGTTGCAGCAAATGACAATGGAGCCGGCCAAATTGTTGCCGCCGGTGATCTCACTGCTCTTGCAGCACTTGCCCCTGAAGGTGCTCGAGTAAGAGCACTTGCAGTAGCCGGTGCTTTTCACACCTCTTTCATGCAACCAGCGGTAGAGCCAATGCGCACTCTTGCGGCAAGCATCGAAGTCAACAACCCAACTGTTGGAGTTCTCTCCAATAAGGATGGCGCAGTCCTCACAGATGGCCGCGAGATACTTGATCGAATTGTCGATCAGATCGCTCATCCAGTCCGCTGGGATCTCTGCATGAAAACACTTGAAAGCGTGGGAGCTACTGGCGTGATTGAGCTTGCACCTGCTGGAACTTTGGTCGGCCTTGTTAAGCGCGCTGCGCCATCCATCGCTCAATGCGCATTAAAGTCACCTGCAGAGCTTGTAAGTGCATCTGCATTCTTAGTTGAGCACGGGGGAAATTAACATGGCAATCAAAGTTCGCGAAGGTAGCGAGTCAGAGATTCTTGCCGTCGGTGTTTACCGTCCAAAGCGCCTTGTCCCTAACTCGGAGATAGTAGATCGAATCGAATCTAGCGACGAATGGATTCAACAACGAACAGGGATTCAATCTCGCCGATTTGCTGATGACTCTGAACAATTACTCGATATGGCAATCTGGGCTGCAGAAGATGCACTCAAAAATGCTCAGCTGACCATCGACGATATCGATACTGTCATCGTTGCCACAATTACATTCCCATTCCAGGCGCCATCTGCTGCAACTGCCCTATTGCAGCGCATGGGCAATCCAACAGCTGCTGCCTTTGATATCAATGCCGCATGTGCTGGTTTCTGTTACGCACTCTCAATGGCCCATGACTTCGTGAAGGCAGGAACTTCAAAGAAAGTCCTCGTAATAGGAGCTGAGAAGATTTCAGATTTCACCGATCCTAATGACCGCGCTACAGCTTTCATCTTTGCAGATGGCGCAGGCGCTGTTGTAATTGGCCAAGCTCAAGAAGCTGGTATTGGCGCAGTTGCGTGGGGTTCAGATGCCGACAGTCGCGATGCAATTTTAATGAATCCATCGTGGATCGATGTCCGCGATGTTGCGACCCAGCTGACAAAGGCAGATGTGCCATGGCCCAATATCTCTCAAGAAGGTCAGAAAGTATTTCGTTGGGCAGTCTTTTCTATGAGCAAGGCAGCTCTGCGAGCACTCGATGCGGCAGGGCTTACTGTCAACGATATCGATGCATTTATTCCACATCAAGCAAATATCCGAATTATTGAAACGATGGCGAAAGAGATGCAATTGCCAGATTCAGTCATCATCGCTGATGACATACGAGTAAATGGCAATACATCTGCAGCATCAATTCCTCTTGCAATGGATGCTCTCCTTAAGAAACATCCAGAACTTCACGGCAAGTTAGCCCTCTTGATTGGATATGGCGCAGGTCTGGTCTATGCGGGTCAGGTAGTCAAACTTCCGCCAAAACCTTAAAAAATCTCCACAAATAGCCCTGCGATACTAGGAAGTAGGGAACTTTTTCGGAGAGAATAACGACCTGTTCAAATGTAATGATGAAGAAAAGGAAATACACAATGGCGCTTTCACAAGCAGATGTACTTGCAGGAATCAAAGAGATCGTAGAAGAGATTGCAGGCATTCCTGCGGCTTCAATCGAGCTTGATAAGAACTTTACAGATGACCTTGAAGTTGACTCACTCAGCATGGTTGAAGTAGTTGTCGAGTGCGAGAACCGTTTCGGCGTAAAGATTCCTGATGAGAAGGTAACTGAGCTTGCCACAGTGGGAGATGCCGTTAACTTTATCGTTAGCGCTTCGAACTAATTCTTTAAGGTAATTGCTATGTCACAACGTCGCGTAGTTGTCACAGGACTTGGTGCCACCACCCCTCTTGGAGGAGATGTCGATTCAACCTGGAAGGCAATACTTGCCGGCCAGAGCGGAGTCCGACTTCTCACTGAAGAGTGGCGCGAGCTCCTTCCTGTGCACTTCGCTGCGCGCGTTGCGACAGAGCCATCTGAGCAGATGGAGCGCGTTGAGATGCGTCGCCTCGATCGCTCCGAACAGTTTGCTCTCATCGCCTCACGTGAGGCGTGGAAAGATGCTGGATCCCCCGATGGCCTCGATAAAGAGCGTCTAGGAGTTGTGATCGCATCAGGTATCGGCGGTGTCATCACCTTGCTCGATCAATTTAACGTTCTCAACGAGAAGGGCGCGCGAAGCGTAAGCCCTCATACAGTGCCAATGTTGATGCCTAATGGTCCAGCTGCCAATGTAGGGCTAGAGCTTCAGGCGAAGGCGGGCGTTCACACTCCTGTCTCGGCCTGCGCATCAGGAGCAGAGGCAATCGGTTACGCCCTTGAAATGATTCGCAACAACCGCGCTGACATCATCGTGACAGGTGGAGTTGAGGCTGCGATTCATCAACTTCCCATGGCTGGTTTTGCAGCGATGAAGGCGCTTTCAACACGAAATGATGCACCAACAAAGGCGTCGCGTCCATATGATGCTGATCGCGATGGATTTGTATTGGGCGAAGGTGGTGGCATTCTCGTTCTTGAAGAGTACGAGCACGCAAAAGCACGCGGCGCAAAGATTTACTGCGAAATTAGCGGACAGGGACTGACATCAGATGGCTATCACATTGCAGCCCCAGATCCTGAAGGTTCTGGCGTGCAGCGCGCAATTAAGTTTGCTCTTGCCGATGCTGGTCTATCTGCAAAAGATATTTTTCACCTCAATGCACATGCGACCTCTACGCCTGCCGGTGATGTGGCTGAGGCAAATGCGCTTCGTAAAGCACTTGGAGCAGATGCAGATCACGTTGCAGTATCTGCAACTAAGTCAATGACTGGACATCTTTTGGGTGGTGCAGGAGCAATCGAGTCTGTCTTTATCGTTAAGGCACTTGCTGATCGTTTAGCTCCGCCCACTATTAACATTGAAAATCTTGACCCTGCAGTCACTGTTGATGTTGTGCGCGATACAGCTCGCGCGCTTCCTGCTGGTGATATCGCAGCCCTGAACGACTCATTTGGCTTCGGTGGCCACAATGTCGTCCTCGTATTCAATACGCTCTAAGTAATACAATCACTTCATGATCGATCCTAGAGATCCAGAAGTTCGCATCAAAAAACTCATCGATGCAGATACGTTCTCACTTCTCATCCCCCGTACTGATTGCGGAATGATTGCAGCCACAGGCACAGTCAAAGGAAATAAAGTTGTCGTCTTTGCATCCGATGCAACGTCTAAGTCAGGTGCGCTAGGAATCGAAGGTTCCAATGTGATTCTTGCGGCCTACCGCGAGGCAATGGCCTACCAGCTACCTGTAATTGGAATCTGGCACTCGGGTGGAGCACGTCTTTCAGATGGTGTTCGTTCGCTCAACGCATTTGGTGAAGTCTTTCAAGCCATGGTTCTGGCCAGTGGGCGCATTCCACAGCTCTCACTTGTCCTAGGCCCCACTGCAGGTGGTGGCGCATATGGCCCAGCTCTAACCGATGTTGTCGTACTTGCTCCTGAAGGTCGAATCTTTGTAACAGGCCCGGATGTTGTGAAATCTGTAACGGGTGAAGATATTGATATCGCAGCCCTCGGTGGACCAGAGGCGCACTCAAAAAATAGTGGCGTTGCACATGTCATTGCACCCTCTGAAGATGTGGCATTTGCAGAGATTCAAGATCTTGTCTCACTCTTTGCAGATCAGGGTCACTTCAAGACAGATATCGCCGATATTGACCTTAGTGTTCATATTCCGCCAATTGAAAAGCGTTCTTATGAAGTGCATCCACTCATTGATTCAATTCTCGATGCAGATGGAGAGAAGTTAGAACTCCTTCCTGTGTGGGCTGAGAACATGTCGACAGTAATCGGTCGCCTCGGTGGCCGCACAGTTGGTGTCATTGCTAATAATCCTGCACATATCGGCGGTGTCCTTGATGCGGCAGCTGCAGAAAAAGCAGCGCGCTTTGTTCGCACATGTGATGCATTTGGTATTCCTATGGTCGTCATCGCAGATGTGACCGGCTTCTTGCCAGGTCCTGGACAAGAGTGGGAAGGTGCTGTTCGTCGTGGGGCAAAGCTTCTTCACGCCTTCGCTGAATCTGTCGTACCTCGTGTGACTCTCATTACTCGACGCGCATATGGTGGCGCCTTTGTTGCAATGAATTCAAAATCGCTAGGTGCCACACGCACCTTTGCATGGCCTACTTCAGAAGTTTCGGTGATGGGGGCAGTGGCAGCTGTTCGAGTACTGCATCGTCGCTTACTTGCCGACCTTCCTGAAGATCAGCGAAATGCAATGGAGCTAGAGCTTGCTGCAGAGCATGATCGGATCTCCGGTGGAATCACCACGGCAGTTGAGATCGGCGCAATAGATGAGGTGATTGAACCTAATCGCACCCGTACTGCCATTGTTCAAGCTCTGGCATCTGCACCACATCGCCGCGGAACTCACGGCAATATTCCGCTTTAGTATTTATTGAGCAGGCATTACCGCTAAAGCAGCACCAAGGAGTCCTGCATCGCGCGATAACTCAGCTCTCTTGATTTCAAGTTCAGATAAGAACGCAATCTGGGAGCTTTCGGCTTTGATGTGGCGCAATAGTGGCTGCCAATAGATATCTCCAGCTTGAGTAACACCACCTCCGATCACAACAAGATTGATATCGGCAATAGCGCAGACATTGATGATTCCAACAGCGAGAGCGCGTGCACCTTCATCAATGACATTAATGGCTATCGATTGACCATCTCTGGCTGCTTGAGCAAGCTCAATAAAAGTTGATTCGGAGTTGCCCCATCCGCCTTCGATTGCGCACTTAACCATGCTTGGACCAGAGGCATATGCCTCAAGACACCCAATGCGACCACAGACACAGAGTGATCCAGTGTGATTAATGGAGTGATGTCCAAAGAAGCTGACGTTGCCAGAGTTTCCAGCGACTAATTGACCATTAAGAATTAACCCACCGCCCACACCAGTGGAGACGACCATCCCTAACATATTTCGGTAACCTCGACCGGCTCCAAGTTGATATTCGGCATTGGCAACAGCCATTCCATCGCCGTGCAAGACAACATTTCCACTACCTAGCAAATCTCTAAAGAGATCGACAATGGCAAAGTTGCGCCAATGTGGGATGTTTACAGGACTGATCGTGCCTCGAGTCAGATCAAGCGGGCCTGCTGAACCGATGCCCACACCGATGAGATCACCGCTGGTCTCGGAAAGAACTTCTTGAGTTGCAATAGTGAGCGCTTCTTCGAGATTGTGCGACGACCCTGTTGAAATTTGGCGTCGAGCAATTACCTCAAAGGAGCTATCGATACTGGCAACGCTCGCTTTCGTGCCGCCAATATCAACCGCTAGTGCAAAAGGCATAAAGACTAGTTAACTGAGAATGTAACGGAGACTGTAGAGGTAACTGTCTTTTCAATGCTTGTTGTGTCATATGCGCCACTATCTGATGTCATCGTTGAGTCAGGTGTTGTCACTTGGAAGACACCAGCTCTTACAGATTGAACGTTTCCGACAGATCCACCAACAGCCTTAGTAATTGCCTCAGCACGAACCTTTGCATCCTTCATCGCAGCTTCTAGGAGTTCTGGGCGAAGCGAAGGAAGAGTTGAGATGTAGTACTGAGGGCCGTAGTTATTGACGCTGACACCTGTTTGAAGAAGTGAACCGATTCCTTGCGCAAGTTTTGAAATCAACTCAACATTCTTAGAGCGGACAACAACATCACGACTTGCACGGTAGTTAAGAATTCGGCCCGTGCTATTTCCGTTCGACCACTCTTCATTGCCATATGTAGAAACTGAACCAAGTGTGATCTCAGAGGCAGAAATTCCGCCATCGGTGAGATATTTCGTTACTGCGACAACATCAGATCCAACTTTTGTCACTGCAGATGAAACTGTTGGGCTGGTCAGTGACACATTAAGTGTCCACACCGCGTTATCTGCTGTTGCAGATGTCTTTGCAGATCCCGTTACTGTGATTCCATTATTTCCGCGAGCTGCAAAACCTGCACCAACTTTTGACAGACCGATGCCTAGGGATGATGCCAGGATTGCAGCGGCTGCGATGACGGCGATGGCCTTGCGGCGTTCAATTTGGATAATTGGGCTATTGAGAGGGTTTAGGTCGTTGTTGCTCATATTTCTAGTCTATTACTGCCCAGTTCTAAGCGTGTGACCAATCTTTTGTGACTTCCCTGGGAATATGAATTCCCGAGGTATGCGGGTACGCTTGGCCCTAGTCGGACGCTTAAATCAGTACCCGTTTGTTGAGGTTTAAATCTTTACTCGGTATGGCTGTATGCAAGATGAAGACTGGCGATAGAGATATTTATCGCCCCACATATCGAAGGATAAGAAATACATGGCAACAGGTACAGTTAAGTGGTTCAACTCTGAAAAGGGATTCGGATTCATTGCAGTTGATGGCGGAGGACAGGACGTTTTCGTTCACTACTCAGCAATCCAGGGCAACGGATACAAGAGCCTTGAAGAGGGTCAGGCAGTTACATTTGAGGTTGTCCAGGGTCCTAAGGGTCCTCAGGCAGACGCAGTTAACCCAGCCTAATTACACTTCTCACTAATCTAAGTGAGTAAGAACCCCGCCGAGTAATCGGCGGGGTTTTTTAATTCCTCAATACCTATCATTTACTTCTTAGGTGGCTCGGCAGGAATCTCTCCGCGCTTTGCCTTGCGAGCTGCAACTTCTTTTGCTGGTGAGAGATCTTTGCCCTTCTGCCATGCATCAAGATATTTCCAAGGAAGAACTTCACCGCGACGTACCCACCAGATATCTGCAGGCGTCGGCCAAGAAATTCCAAAGTGTAGATGTGGCGCAGTTCCTCGCGCACTACCCGTACTTCCTACTTGACCAAGGAGATCGCCGGCGTTGACTGCAACACCTGGCACTATCTTCTTTGGAATCCATTTCAGGTGCGATCCGTAATAGCGAACACCATCACTTCCGATAATCGAGACTGAGAGTCCACCACGATCAATTCCATTATTTGGAGGACTCTTCCAGCGATCGACACGATTGACTTCATCAACTACTCCACTAATTGGTGCTACAAATCTGCACCCTGCCTTAGCGAGGATATCTGTGGCTGCATAGTCATGGTGTGCACGGGCATAGTTGACTTCACAACCTTGCACCGGAAAAACATAAATCGGCGCTGCATGAGCGGGTTGAATCTGAGCGAGAATGAGAAGCGCCAGAAGCGATTTACCCAAATGGGATTTAACTAGATGCGATTTAATCAGCTGCGATGTCAAAACCATGGGCGTAAGGGTAGCTAAAGGTCTTTAATTCTTCAGCGCAGCTTTGTCGAGTCTGGCTGTGACAATCATGTGAGGAACTGTGAGTGCCCAGATTGTCACAAGGGTGAGCCACAAGAATCGATCGGTAATGCTCTCTTGCGCAACTGTGGCAAGAATTGTGACAAAGATAAGGGTTCCAACTAGTGCAGGAATTCCTGGTATCACAGCGCTTCTAAGGGCTGCGAGTGAATTGCCTTCGCTATGGTGGCGCTGAGAAGTGGGCAGTAAAGAGGTGAGGCGAGCTGTGTGGCGAAGCGCATGCCAGCATCCGAAGTAAGTTGCAAATGCAACAAGCGGTGGGGCGATAAGAACGAGGCAGATGAGCAAGGCCAAGTCGAGAAGATCGCGATATCGCTTAATGGCTATCAAAATTACAGAAGAAATTGCTGCAACTATTGTCAACGCCATCAGTATCTGAGAATCAAAACCTTGATGCCATTGAATAAGAGCAGGATTTACTTGCTCAAGGGCTTGCGTGCTACGCGAATTAGTGAGCGGAACCAAGACCGGCACGCAGCCAGCTGAGAGGGCATATGCCCAAACATTTGCTGGCTTGGATACTCGACTCTGCATGTGATCGAGTTCGGCGATAAAGGCGCTATCGCCAACTCCAAAGTGGAGTGAACTCATTGCAACCACGGCGATAAAGCCCCAGACATTCCATTGAAGAATGGCCCAGATAGCCAGCAGCGCTATGGCGACATAGATTGCAATAAAGATCGCCATCTTCACAGGTTGGGTGCGAGGCAGGGTCACCAGGTGATCGAGTGCGCCATGGGGAATTCCAACTGCCAAGGCGATTAGCGCGATTGTCACCTGCCAGTTAAGTGAGTCACTGCCCAGCCATGAAGCGAAGATGGCGGATAGGAAAGTGACAAGGGCAATAGCTATCGATGAGAAGGTGCGAACACCCAAAAAGGTTCTTAACTTTGCCTGCTCCACATGCTGCACAGTAACTAATTTCTCGCCTTTCTATGCAAAAATGCGAGCATGAAACAGTGGTCATATATGGCAATGCTCATATTTACCTTTTGTGGCTCAGCCTGGCTAGAGATCTTTCTGAAGACAGGCGTTCTTCGCCGAATTAAGAGAGCTGCGCTGAGTATTCTTCCGATTAGCGCGCTCTTTCTTGCCTGGGATGCCTATGCAATTGCGCAAGGCCATTGGTTCTTTGATCGCGAACAGATTCTCGGAATCTACGGCCCATTTAGCATTCCTTTAGAGGAGTACCTCTTCTTTATCATCGTTCCATTTGCAGTGATCTTCACTATTGAGGGCGTAACAACAGTGAAGCCACATTGGCGCAAAGAGGAGTTTGGCGAATGACATACTCTGATATCGCAATTGTGGCATTTGCTATTGCAGTAATGGTTGATCTCTTTGTTTATAAGACTTCTATGCTGACACGTCCGGCATTCTGGACTTCCTATGCAATTATCTTGCCGTTTCAATTTCTCACAAATTGGTGGCTGACATCTCGCAATATTGTGATGTATGACAAAGATGCAATTATCGGACTTAGGTTTTTCTCAGCTCCAGCAGAGGATGTCCTCTTTGGCTTTGCACTTATTCTTTTGGTGATGGGCCTCTGGGAAGTCTGGGGACGCAAGGGCTATCAACGCAAGTAGAACTACTTAGCTTTGATCTCGAAGAGCAATCCGCTTTCGGGCTTCATCACAGGCAATTGCAAACCTATTACAGCTAGTTGTTCGCCGGTCATTTCAACGCTCGGCCACCAACCTGGATGAACTTTCTGCAGAAATTCAGGGGCTGAGATATCTTCAACCACTGAGAGCGTGTAGAGGGACTGAGCATCAAGTCCATCAAATGTGGCAACAAGTGGCCCGAAGTTATCAAGGGATGTGAGCTGCATATAGCTAAAGACTGCCCTCTTCTTATCCTTAGAGACAGTGCCATACATCTGTGCATTACCTTGAATCACATCGCTGCGAACAACATCACCTGAGTGCAGAAGATCGCGATGGCTCTTATAGAAGGCCACGTATGCCTTCAATACCGAGAGCTCGCGGTCATTGGCTTCTGTGACATTCCATTCGATTCCAGCATGGCCAAATAAGGCGTTGATGGCGCGGAATGAAATCTCGTGCGTGCGGTGCATCTGGTGGCCGACAGTTGGTCCGACGTGGGTTCCTAAGAACTCAGGCGGAATCACCATGGCACTCCAGCGCTGAATTTGTTGACGCTCGAGTGGATCGTTCTGATCTGAAGTCCAGAATCGATCTGCATGCTCAATCATTCCGAGATCAACACGTCCACCACCTGATGCGCACGATTCAATCTCAAGTCCTGGATGGCGACGCTTGAGTTCATCAAAGAGGCGATAGATAGCCTCTGTCTGCTTGCGAACAACTGGGCGGCCATCGCTGATCGGATCTGAGAGATGGCGATTGTGATCCCATTTGATATATGCAATGTTGTTATCACTCAACACTTGATCTACCTGATTGAGCACATGGTTATATGCGCCTTCTTTTGTTAAATCCAAGACCTGCTGCCAGCGTCCCTCGACCGGAATACGTCCCGGCTCCTGGAGAATCCAATCAGGGTGTGCGCGATAAAGGTCTGAGTCAGCATTGACCATCTCGCCTTCGAACCAGAGACCGAATTCAATTCCCTTATCGTTGATGTATTTAATAATCGGTGACAGCCCCTCTGGCCACACATCGGCTGAGACTACCCAGTCTCCCAAGCCTTTGTTATCACTACGGCGTGAACCAAACCATCCATCATCTAAAACAACTCGCTCAACGCCAATCTCTGCGGCTGCATCAACAATCTTCTTAATGCCTTCAAAGCTATGGTTGAAGTAGACCGCCTCCCACATATTGAGAGTGAGTGGTCGTGGCCGCACCTTTGTAATGTGATTGCTGCGTGAGCGCACCCAGTCGTAGTGGTTGCGAGTGAGTCCATCAAGGCCCTGATCGCTAAATGATGCGATGGCACGTGGTGCTTGATAGCTCTCACCAGGCTTAAGAATGACCTCGCCCGGCAAGAGATACTCCCCCGCACCGATTGCCTTGCTTCCATCAATAACGCGTTCGATGTGATGAATATTGTTGCCCGACCATGCCATTGCTAGAGACCATGCATCACCTGAACGGAAGTTCGTTGAGTTGTTGAGAGCAATTTGAGTAATTGTGTAATCGTGCCCTGAACGTCCTTCAAAACCTTCACGAGTTGTGAGGCCATAAGAAATCTCACGACGTTGAGGTTGGCGCTCTTTAGTCCAATGCCCATAGAAATCGAGAACTTCATCAGCCTGCTCAGCCAATGGAAGCCAATACAAGAAGTGCTCAAGGAAATAATCTGAACTTCCTTTATTCGTGAGCTTTCCATCAATCAGGAGAACATCGCTAGGAGTGAGCGAATAAGTCATCTCAATTTCAAGTTCAGCAATAGCATCAAAGAAAGTTGCAGTAAGTGTTTGATCTTTCTGCACAGTGCCGGTGAGGACAAATCGGTTAGAGGCAGCTACGCCTGAACGATGTCCGCGCAGAGCAGGGTGACCAATAAATCCACGTGAGTGCTCACGCAAAACTAAGTTGCGAGGTGCGACATCGAGTCCGCCATGAAAGTGTGGCTTGTGCGCTGCAGCAGATAACGCCTTCTCTCCTTGAGCGCTCAATGCGCCAATCTTCTTGCCCCAATGAAGGATTGAGAGAGTCTCATCACCTTCTTCAAAGATGATTGATGAGCGTGATTGGCTGAGATGAATCATGTCCTTAGTCTATCTTTGAGCTCACCCGGTGGATAGAAGTTTGCGCTGTTAAACTGCCCAATATGATTATTGATATCTGGTCTGACGTCGTCTGCCCCTGGTGTTTCATTGGAAAGCGTCGCCTAGAGAAAGCGCTCTCACTATTTGAGCACCGCGACCAGGTGACTATCCGCCATCGTGCATTTCAGCTTCAACCAGATATCACCTCCACAGTCCCAACCGCCGAGCACCTAGCCGAGAAGTATCGACTCTCCCACGATAAAGTAAAAGAGATGCAGGCCAATGTCTGTGCCATCGCCGATGGAGAAGGTCTCTGCTATAACTTAGATGACACCCTTTCGGGGAATACTTTTGATGCCCATCGACTTCTCATATGGTCGGCAAGTGTGGGCAAGCAAGATCAACTATTAGAGGCGATGTATTCGGCATATTTCGAGAAGTCTCAGCCGCTCTTTAGCCATGATGATCTCGTCTCTGTCTCAACTTCTGCAGGATTCGATGCATCCGAAGTCAGGACATTCTTGAATACAGAAGCCTTCACCCATGAGGTTCTAGCTGACCGTGAATTAGCCACACAGCTTGGAGCTACGGGGGTGCCGTTCTTTGTTATTAATATGAAGTTTGGGATCTCTGGCGCACAGCCACTCGAGGTATTTACCCAGACCCTCGAGAATGCATGGCAAGAGTCACAGGTATAGCCAGCTAGAATCTGCACTCATCCAGTTCTACTGGAGGCGGTAGCTCAGTTGGTTAGAGCCCCGAACTCATAATTCGGTCGTCGTCGGTTCGAGCCCGACCCGCCTCACTGAAGTC
>CAZXVL010000017.1:1349-17183 GCA_964644425.1 uncultured Candidatus Planktophila sp. | reverse complement strand
GCTCCGAGGTCAGCAAGGGTTGCCACAAGAGCTTTCGAGTCCAGAGCGATCTCGCCAGATTCAATCTGAAGAGCTCCCTTGCCTGACTTGATCGAGACTCCCACTACAAGGATGTCATCCTTGATGATTCCATCTGAGATCTTGATTGATGACATGAGGCTCCTTTAAAGCTTTTGCGTGCGGTTCGGGCGGATGTTTCCAACCCGGCAAGTGTAAGTTGTCTCTGTGAAAAACTCACCATTGCACCAGAAGCACCTCGATCTCAACGCAAAGATGGCCGATTTCGGGGGCTGGCTCATGCCAATCGAATATCCAGGGGCAGGAGTTCTTGCCGAGCACACTGCCGTGCGTGAACGAGTGGGTCTCTTCGATGTCTCGCATCTGGGAAAGGCGAGCGTCAAGGGTGCAGGCTCACTTGAATACATCAATACTCAATTCACCAACGATCTCAACCGGATCAGCGATGGTAAGGCTCAATACACGATGCTCTGTAATGATGCCGGCGGAGTCATTGACGACCTTATCGTGTATCGAAATAGCGTAGAAGATCTCTTCTTAATTCCAAATGCATCAAATACCGCCGAGGTCGTTTCCGTTATCTTAAGCACCGTTCCTGCCGGAATTGAAATTGTCAATCTCCACGAAGAGTATGCCGTCCTTGCTCTTCAGGGCCCTTCAGCTTTTGCGGTCATTGAGTCATTGGGTGTAACGCCAACAATGGATTACATGGCCTTCTCTCATGTCACGATCGCGGGTTGCGACGTAATTCTCTGTCGCACCGGTTACACGGGCGAACATGGATATGAGTTAGTTCCACGTTGGAAGGATGCATCAGTTGTGTGGGATGCACTAGTAAATGCGATGGCCCCTTTTGATGGAGTTATCTGCGGCCTAGGAGCACGTGACACCTTGCGCACTGAGATGGGTTACCCGCTTCATGGCCATGAGCTCACTCCAGATATTTCGCCGGTGCAGGCTGGTTCAACATGGGCCGTTGGATTTAAGAAAGAGTATTTCCGTGGTGGAAAAGCTCTTGCAGATGAGAAAGCGGCCGGCCCTGCCCGAGTTTTGCGCGGCCTTCAATCAACGGATCGAGGGATTCCTCGAGGGCAAATGCGCGTGATGAATCTTGAGGGAGAGGAAATCGGTGTCATCACAAGCGGCACATTCTCGCCATCTCTGAAGAAGGGAATTGCACTGGCTTTAATCCTTCCTGAATACGGCGTAGGGGATCAAGTAAAGATAGATGTGCGTGGGCGTGAATCCATCGCAGAGATCGTAAATCTGCCCATGGTTGAGTCGCACGTTCGCTAGCCCTTAGCTAATGCTCGCAACTGCTCTATCTCTACGAATGCTGATTTAGATCGAGCGCGTCGAAGTGCATTCAGTACTGGTGCGCCGGCTATAGCAATCAAGGTTGCGGTCAATATTGCTCGGGGAAGATCCCAGGCCATGGATGATAAGAAGTGATAAGAGAGAAAGTTTTGAAGATTATCGCTCAGCGGTGCGCCCGCAACATATGAGAGCTGAGTTCCTTGTCCCAGAGACCATGGCCAGAACTGCAGATCCATTGCGATGCCAAAGAAAGCAGCTGCTACAGCGCCATAAAGTACGAGGGCAAGAATCTCTCTTCTTCCTCGAATCTTCTTTGGAATTACGCCAACGCCCCATCCAATAAGTGCTGCTGCAGCTACTTGGTATGCAAGCCACGGACCAACTCCACCAGTAAGGAGAGCAGATAGAGTCATTGATAGGGCTCCCAAAAGAAGTCCAAATGTGGGGCCTAAAGCTCGACTAGCAAGGATGAGTGCAAACCACATCGGTTCAATGCCAATAGCACCTATTCCTAATGGTCGAAGCGCTGCAACTAACGCAGTCAATACTCCCAAGAAGGCGATGTTCTTTGAACCTAGCTCTTCTTGAGCGATGAGTGCAACGATGAGAAGAACTGCTATTGGAATAGTTGTAAGGAAGAACCAACTTGCCTTATCGGCTGCATTCTCATTGGGTGCAAAAAATGGCCAAGTAAATCCAAGGAATGAGAAGGCGATCAATGGCGCAACGAGGATAGATTTAATTTTCATTACAGCTCATCACTAGCGCGCTGTGCTGCAAGAACATCTTCGACTGTGAGCCAGCGTTTAGGCGACATCACCTTAGAAACTTGTGGCGCAAAGGCGGGGGAGGCAAGGAGAACATCAATGGTGTTGCCATCTGCCACCTTCTCTCCCTCAGAGAGAAAGAGAGTTCTATCCGCTAATTCTGCAACGAGTTCAACATCGTGGGTTGCAATAAGAATTGCCGCCTGATTCTGACGTGCATGGGTGCGCAGAAAGTCAATAAGAGCGCTCTTTGCTTGATAGTCCAGGCCTCGAGTCGGTTCATCGAGAATCAATAGCTGTGGTCGTGCAACGAGGACGATGCTGAGAACAAGAGCAAGACGCTGACCTTCTGAGAGATCACGGGGATTGGTCTCACCTTTAATGTGTGGAACGCTCTCTTGCAAAAGAGCAAAAGTACTGCCAGGTGGGAGCTTGTGATCTCTGTCAGCCTGATCGCACTCTTGATTAACAGTGGATTTATAGAGCAGATCACTCGGCTCTTGAGGGATGTAACCGATGATTCTTGAGCGCTCGACAGAGCTCAAGCTATTGATTTCTCTATCGCAGACAGTGACTGTGCCACTATCTGGTAACTGAAGACCAACAAGGGATCGAATGAGAGTGCTCTTTCCAGCGCCATTTCGTCCCATTAACGCTGTGACTTCTCCTGCCCTCAAAGAGATGGAGACATTATTGAGAGCTCGTTTATCTGCGTAGTAAGTTGTCAAAGAGTTCGCCTCTGCGAGAACTTCACCGTTGACTACTGCTTCTCTCTCAATTTCAGGCAAAGATCGGTACTGCTCTGTTACGCGACGCACCTCTCGCGTGCTCGTTCCAATCTCAGCCAGGTTCAATGCACGAGAGAGTCGGACAATGGGTGGTACCAAGTCGGTCTTTGAGAGAATTTCATGAGGCAGACCAATTTGGGAGGAGCCATCTCCTTCAATGAGAAGAATTCGATCAACATAACCAATCACTCTCTCGAGGCGATGCTCGGCGATAATGACTGTGATACTGAGGTCGTGAACAAGGCGATGCAACAGAGCCAATATTTCCTCTGCTGCAATCGGATCAAGGGCACTTGTGGGTTCATCAAGGACTAAGACCTTCGGGTGCATGACTAGGGCTGATGCGATGGCAACTCTTTGTTGTTCTCCTCCGCTCAGGGTTGCAATATTGCGAGTGCGAAGAGCGGCAAGGCCGGTCTGATCCAGCGCCTCCTCAACTCGCTTACGCATCAACTCAGGGGCAAAGTTGAGGGACTCCATACCGAATGCAATCTCTTCTTCTACAAGATCGGCGACAAAGCCTTCTATAGGGTTCTGTCCGACGATGCCAACAACTCCTGCAAGTTCTCCAGGTCGAATGGTGCGAGTTGAAATACCATCAACTCTGATTTCACCAGCCAAGATGCCACCAGTGTGATGGGGGACTAGCCCATTAATGAGACGCAGTAGCGATGACTTTCCAGATCCGGTATGGCCCATCACTAGAACCATCTCGCCTTCATTGATTTCAAAGGAGAGGTCATCAATGACTGTAGTTGTCGAATGTGGATAGAGAAGTGAAACGTGAGAGAAGGTAATCATTGAGTGACCATCGCGATCGCTGAACAGATTCCAAAGATAAGAAAGAGTGAATCTGTTCTATGAAATGAAACGGGGCGATAGCGACTCTTCTTTCGCGAGCGACCGTATCCGCGAGACTCCATTGATTCGGCAAGGTGAACAGCACGTGTGAGGCTCTCTTCCAAAAGAGGAAGTGCAATTGTGCTCAATCGTGCCCTCTTGCCATTGCGCATCATCTGCGCTTTGCGTATACGCCCAATAGATGTAACGAGCTGTGGAAAGACGGAGGTGGCAATAGTTAGCGCCACTGAAAGCTGATAGATATAGGCAGGAAAAGTTCGTAGCAATTTGTGAGGACTGGTCACTGAATTCGCTGCGCCAAAGAGTGCAATCACGGTGGCGATGATGAGTGCCTCATGAAGTGATGAAGACAGACGCTCAAGAGTGACATCGCCGCCGATTCGAATGCCGGGAAGCCATGATGGTAGTGAGAGACGGGGAACTGTGAAGAGAGTCGTCCCTGGACGTGGCACTCCAATAAGGACTGCCGCAAGAGTTCTAATGACCAATAGATAGATACCTGCATAGAGAGACCACTTAAAACTAGTCCCCCACGGGCCATCTTGCTTGTAACGAAGGACTACAAGAGCGGCTATTAAGAGAGCAGCAATTGCACTAATGGAGCTGTTGGAGATGACTACTCCGCTAGCAAGGGCGATAAAGAGTGCCCAAAAAGTCCAAGGGTGCAATTGCTGCTTCATCAATTACTTCTTTGCAAGAGCTTTCGGTGTAGCAATTTCAGCTCCACACTCGCGAGCTGGGTAACCATTGAGTCCACAGATGAGACCCGAGTTTGCAGTTCGCACATTGAGTTCTTGTGCCAATACATCGATTCCTTGTGAATCCTTTGCAGTCACAACACAGCGAGTAATTGTCTTTGCCACCTTCTCACCCTTAGGTGCGATAGCAGCAACACCAAAGTCGATCACTAAACCGATGCGCTTTAATCCCTTTTCGGCTTTTACCCCTGCGCAGATAGTTGCAAAATTAGGCTTTACCTTTGGGGGAGTTGAGGGGATGTCATTGCTGCTAAATGTGAAGATCCATCCCTCGACAGATCCATCAGCAATATCGACAGTTGGGCCGGTCATAGCTGCTTTCCATACCGTGCTCTTTGCTGCTGCTTGGTAGTAACCCCAATAGCGGTAGCCCTTAGATGCGGCCTGTGCGCTGGGAATAAGTGATGTTGATAAAAGTGCAGTGATTGCTACTGCAACGATTGTAAATTTTTTCAATCTGGAGCTCCTATGAAGAAAAGAGTCTCACAGGGGTAGGAGCACAAAATACAGATGTATCCATGCGACTACACCCCGCAAACCTCGGCGGGTGTTGGTCATGTAGATGAATTAGGTAATCCGACTATGGCGAGTGATCGCCTTCACGGTTGCGGGTCAGCGTCGGATTTTCACCGAACTTCCCCCAAGACATCTAGTTATTCAATTATAGAACGTACCTCTAAAGCGCTCAGAACTTATCTGAACGGGTGAACCAAACCATAGTGAGCATCTATTGGCAACAATCAACTCACCGCATACCCTTATCAGCATGGAATATCGTCGCCTTGGCTCAACTGGAATGTATGTCTCTGAGATCGCCTATGGAAATTGGATTACTCATGGTTCTCAAGTGGAGGCAGAGGCAGCGATAAAGTGCGTCCACGCTGCCATCGACTCTGGCATCACCACCTTTGATACAGCAGATGTTTATGCGGGCACAAAGGCAGAGAAGGTATTAGGTCGCGCCCTCAAAGGAGTGCGCAGAGAAAGCTACGAACTCTTTACAAAGGTCTACTGGCCAACAGGTCCAGGAAAAAATGACCGAGGCTTATCTCGAAAGCACATCATGGAATCCTGCCATGCATCGTTAAAGCGTCTTGGCACAGACCATATCGATCTCTATCAGGCACATCGATTCGATGTTGAGACTCCACTGGAAGAGACTCTCTCCGCCTTCGATGATCTCATTCGCCAGGGCAAGGTCAGCTATATCGGATTCTCTGAGTGGAATGCAGAACAGATCAAGAGTGCGCTAGCGATTCAAGATGCGCGCGGATATGACCGATTCGTATCAAGCCAGCCACAGTACTCAGCCCTCTGGCGCGTGATTGAGGCCGAAGTGGTTCCACTATCTCGCAAGGAGGGTATTGGCCAGATTGTCTGGTCTCCAATGGCCCAAGGTGTCCTCACTGGAAAGTATCTACCGGGAAAGAAGCCACCTGCCGGTTCTCGCGCAACCGATAAGAAGAGCGGTGCAAACTTCATTAGTCGATGGATGGGCGATGATGTTCTCGAAGCAGTACAACGTCTAAAACCAATTGCAGACGATGCAGGTCTGACAATTGGTCAGCTCGCCATCGCATGGGTGCTTGCAAATGACAATGTATCGAGTGCGATCATGGGAGCTACCAAGCCCTCACAGGTGAAAGAGAATGTGAAGGCATCAGGGGTCAAACTCGGCGCAGATCAGTTAAAAGCAATTGATAAAGCGCTAGGTAAGTTGCCAGAGACTGACCCAACAAAGAACGTTAGTCCAGCTTCACGCCCGTAAGAAGATTGTGGTTAGAGAGCAGCCTTTGCTGCTTTACCGGCCTTAACCTGTGGCTTGGGCGTACGCATTCTGCGCATCTGTGTTGAACGTAGCCATGCATACATTCCGAGTCCTCGAAGAGGTGCGTCAGGAAACTTTACTCGTAGGGCTTTCTTGAGTTTTCGATTCAACAAGAAACCATCGATGACCGATATGACAAGAACGCCATACATGATCGCAATTGCAAGGTACTGAGTTGTTGGAAGTGTCTGCACACCGTTCTCAACTTTAGTAGGAAAGGCAATCGTCAAGATCAGAACAAGGAAGATGATTGGAAGGAAAAACTCACCGACTGTTCGGCGTGCATCTACAAAGTCACGTGCATATCGACGCACAGGACCACGATCGCGAGCTGGAAGTGCATTCTCATCTCCACGCATATAGGCCTCACGTGCTGCAATGCGAGCACTCTTTGCTGCAGCGCGAGCGCGGGCCTTCTCTTCCTTAGTCACAACTGGTGCAAGGCTCTGACGCTTTACTTGGGCATCTTTTCGCTTGGGTGTAGGACGGCCCTTTTTTGATTCGCTCATAGGCGCAACTATAGGGCGAGCATCTGATCTAGTGCGAGCTTTGAATAGCGCGCTGTCTCGGGGTCAACTGTAATTTCGTTAACAATATGGCCCGCTACAAGTGACTCCATCGCCCACACAAGATGGGGGAGATCGATGCGATTCATTGTTGAGCAGTAGCAGACAGTGCGATCGAGGAAGAACACTTTCTTGTCTGGATTGGCCGCAGCGAGACGACTTACCAGGTTGAGCTCTGTGCCGACTGCCCACTGTGTGCCAGGGGCGGACTCAGATACAGTCTTGATAATCTTCTCGGTACTGCCCACAACATCGGCAGCTGTGACGACCTCATGTTGGCACTCAGGATGGACAATAATATTGATCTCAGGGATCCGCTTTCGGAACTCATCTATTGAATCCTTTGTGAAGCGTCCATGCACCGAACAGTGACCTCGCCACAGAATCACCTTTGCATTTGTGACCTCTTCCACCGTTAACCCACCCTGTGGCTTCCATGGATTCCAGAGAACGCACTCATCTAGCGATAGACCCAAAGCCTGCACAGCAGTGTTTCGCCCGAGATGTTGATCAGGTAAGAAGAGAATTTTCTCGGCCTTATCAAATGCCCAACGCAGCGTCTTCTCTGCATTAGATGATGTGCAGATGGTTCCTCCGTGGCGGCCAGTAAAGCCCTTGATAGCAGCTGATGAATTCATATACGTCACAGGAACAGTTCGACTTGCAACGCCGAGTGATTCAAGATCACTCCAACACTGCTCAACTTGTGATGCAGTTGCCATATCTGCCATCGAGCACCCTGCAGCCAGATCAGGAAGAATCACCTTCTGATGAGAACCGGTGAGGATGTCGGCACTCTCTGCCATGAAGTGAACGCCGCAGAAGATGATGAACTCTGCAGTTGATTGCTCTGCTGCTGCCTGCGCTAACTTAAATGAGTCTCCGGTGATATCTGCAAATTCAATGACTTCATCGCGCTGGTAATGATGACCCAAAATTAGTGCGCGATCGCCTAGAGCAGCTCGCGCAGCTATTGCTCGCTGGCGAAGGTCAGGGTCACTTGCGGCAGGTAGGTCGCCTTCGCAGGTGACACCCCGCTCTGAGGTTAGGTCCGACCCCTGTCCCAAGAGGAGAAGTTCTGAGAGGCGGCTCGACATGTTCCTATTCTCACCGCTTTTGACTCGCGAGAGCAAGCCGAGACGAGTATTCTGCCTCTCATGACAACAGAGACAACTCAGGCAGTAGATATCACAACAGGCATTGCTCTTACAGAGACAGCGGCGGCAAAGGTTGCAGCTCTTCTCGCTCAAGAGGGACGCGATGATCTCTATCTCCGTGTTGCAGTACAGCCAGGTGGCTGCTCAGGTCTGCGCTATCAGCTCTACTTTGATGACCGTAACCAGGATGGCGATGTCACTCGCACATTTGGAGACGTCAAGGTCGTTGTCGACAAGATGAGCGATCCTTATCTCATGGGTGCAACCGTTGATTTCGTCGACACTATCGAGAAGCAAGGCTTCACCATCGACAATCCCAATGCACAAGGTTCATGTGCATGTGGCGATTCATTTAACTAGTCGTTTCGCTTTACATTAATGAAAATTGGTGTTGCAGGCTCGGTTGGCCTTGATCATTTAATGACTTTCCCTGGAAAGTTCACCGACTCACTTGTCGCAGGCTCTCTTGAAAAAGTCTCACTCTCCTTCCTTGTCGATGGCCTAGAGGTCCGGCGTGGTGGATGCGCTGCAAATATTGCCTTCGGTCTTGCAAACCTTGGCCTTCAGCCAATATTGATTGCAGCGGTGGGAAAAGACTGGGCTGATTACGATGCTTGGTTAACTCGTCACGGCGTCAACACTTCACATGTGCTCATTTCACAAGAGCAATACACAGCGCACTTCACTGTTACAACCGATACAGAGCTCAATCAGATTGCCTCATTCTTTCCTGGGGCCATGTCAGAGGCGCGCAATATTGAGCTTCAGCCAATCATGGATAAGGCAGGTCGCTTAGATTTATTGGTGATCTCACCAGATGATCCTGAAGCAATGCTTCGCCATATGGAAGTAGCCCTTGCAAACAACATTCCTGTTGCAGCTGACCCATCGCAGCAGATGGCACGTATGTCAGGTGAAGAGATCCAAAAGCTGATAGATGGGGCCACATACCTCTTCATGAACGAGTATGAACTGGCTCTAGCTATCCAGAAGACTGGTTGGAGTGATCACGAGATTTTGCAGCGCGTGAAATATCGCGTGGTGACTCAAGGTTCCAATGGAGCGCGAGTTGAGAGCGTTAATGGCGAGTTCATCAAAGTCAGCTGTGCGCAAGAGAAGCAGAAGATTGATCCAACAGGTGTGGGCGACTCATTTAGATCTGGCTTTGTAGCTGGACTCTCATGGGGACTTAGCCACGAGCGTTGTGCACAGTTGGGCTCAATGATTGCCACCTATGTCATTGAAACAATGGGCACACAGGAATATCGCTTTACTCGAGATGAATTCTTGCAACGTTTTGAGCAATCATATGGCGCTGACGCAGCGGCAGAAATAGCAGCTCACTACCTAGCTTAATTACAGAAGTACTTCACCTAATTTGCCCACCAAATAATCAATATCTGCAGCGCTATGATGCGGGTGCAATGTGATGCGTATATGTCCAGTTGTAGGTAATCCCAGCGCTGCGATGACATGACTTGGCGTTAAGTCCTCAGGAGAACAGGCCGAACCAGCATCGATTGCAATATCGAAATGAGCTAGCTTCTTAAGAATTTCCTCTGCTGAATACCCATCAATAACTGCTGATATATAGGCAGAAGAAGAGTCCGTTTCATTGCCGACAACAGTGATGAGGGGATTACTCTCTAATGATTTCATCAAATACTTGCGCAACCCACATATATGTTCAAGAGAGCTTTTGTATTCAGTGAGTGCAACAACTGAGGCCATAAGTAATGGCAGCGAGTAAGTGCCCGGAGTTGAAATAGGAGCTATGTGTGGCAACGGGTATCGATACTTGGATCGATCACTAATGATGAGAAATCCCATACCGGCAATGCCAGACCAACTAGTTGCAGAAAGCAGTGAGGTAGTTGAGCCGCTCACAAGCCCTGGATGAGGGATAGCGCGCGTTGCATCAAGTGCGATCAAAGAACCGGTAGGTAGTGCCGAAATAGCGCTTGCGACATCTTGTGAAATTCCGGTCTCACCGTTAACTGCCTGCAATGAGATGACCCCAGTAGGCGAGCTCTCGATATTGAGATAGTGACCATCAGAGTCAACATCGACAAGATGGGCGGGGCCGTGATGAGCGCGGGCGACTGCGCGAACTTTGCCCACATCAATCGATGAAGTTGTTAGCGAAGTGGTCGGTGTAAGAAGGCCTGCAATGCCCAAATAGTGTCCAAGGGCCGGCTCGCCCAAAGGTTCAATCTGGTCGGGGGAGATGGCAAGGTGTTCGGCCAACTCTTCAAGGGCTTGATTTCGAAGGATTGCCGCCTTGGAACCGGCCTGGTTAACCTTCTTGGGATCTGCCCAGCCAGAGTCAAAAGCTGCATCCAGGACTGACTTAAGAGCAGGTGAAATTGGAGCCTGGTCTGAGAAGAATCTTGTGAGGTGAACCACCGTAGGAAGGGTACTCGTAGGTGCCACCTCCAGGGGGATACGCCACTATCCTTAGCCTCATGTCTCAGATCAAGCGCAAAGCCCTGTGGGCCCTGACGGCGCTGGCTGCAACACCGTTGTTGGCTAGCTGCTCATTGAAGTCAGAAGATATCTCCGGAATGGGATACCCAAAGGGTGTCTCTAGCGTTAACGATATTTCACTATCTCTCTGGCAGGGTGCATGGATTGCAGCAGCTGTTGTTGGTGTGATCACCTTGATTCTCATTCTCTGGCCTGCCATCTTTCATCGCAAGGATGAGTCAAAGGGCGAGTTCCCTAAGCAGACTCAGTACAACATTCCGGTAGAAATTCTCTACACAGTTATTCCATTCATCATCGTTGCCGTTCTCTTCTACTTCACTGCAATCAAGCAATCAGAGATTGTGGACTTAAAGACACCAGCACAACATGAGATTAACGTTGAAGGTATTCAGTGGTCGTGGCAGTTTGGATATCCTGAAGCGGGACCAAAGGCAGTTGTTACTGGAACACCTGAGAATCCACCAACGCTCTACATGCCATTGGGTGAGAGCGTTCGTTTTAAGATCACTTCAAATGACGTAGTACACGGTTTCTGGATTCCTGCATTTATGATTCAAATTCAGAATCTTCCAGATAAGACGAACTACATTCAATTTACCGCTCAAGAGCTAGGTGAGTTCCCAGGTCGATGCAACATTCTCTGCGGAAGAAACCACACTCAGATGATCTTTAAGGTCAAGGTGGTTACACCAGAGCAATATCAGGCTTATCTCGACTCAATTAAGGCAGGGGCATAATGACCACATTCGCGCAGCGCCCAACAATTGCTACACCACGTCAAGGTGTAGAACATAAGCAGTCGTGGGGAAGTCAGTTTGTAAAGACAATCACCTCAACAGACCACAAGCGAATCGGTTATCTCTACCTCGCTACATCATTTGCTTGGTTCCTCGTAGGTGGCTTACTTGCGCTCTTTTTGCGCGCAGAGCTCACACGTCCGGGCATGCAATTTATGAGTAATGAGCAGTACAACCAGGTCTTTACGATGCATGGAACCATCATGCTTCTGCTCTTTTCAACTTCACTCTTCGTTGGTTTTGCCAATGTGATCATGCCATTGCAGATTGGCGCAGCGGATGTGGCATTTCCACGTTTGAATATGCTCTCATTCTGGCTCTATTTCTTTGGTTCATTGATGACAGTCGGTGGCTTCCTCTCACCTGGAGGTGCTGCATCATTCGGATGGACTGCATACGCTCCTCTTGCAAACTCAACATACTCACCAGGTATTGGTGGAGATCTTTGGGTGATGGGTCTGACAATCTCTGGTCTTGGAACAATTCTTGGTGGCGTTAACTTCATTACAACTATCTTCACAATGCGCGCACCAGGCATGACGATGTTCCGTATGTCGATCTTTACCTGGAACACACTTCTGACATCTATTTTGATTCTTCTTGCATTCCCTCCATTAGCGGCAGCGCTTCTCGCACTTGAATCCGATCGTCTTTATGGAACGCATATTTTCGATCCCGCTAACGGTGGAGCCATGCTCTGGCAACACCTCTTCTGGTTCTTTGGACACCCCGAGGTGTATATCCTCGCGCTACCGTTCTTCGGAATCGCCACTGAGATCTTGCCGGTCTTTAGCCGTAAGCCAATCTTCGGATATAAGGGGTTGATCGCTGCAACGATTGCGATTGCAGCCCTCTCCGTGGCCGTCTGGGCACACCACATGTTTGCCTCCGGACAAGTGCTCTTGCCGTTCTTTAGCTTTATGACATTCCTTATCGGTGTTCCAACCGGTGTTAAGTTCTTCAACTGGATTGGCACGATGTGGCGAGGGCAGGTTTCATTTGAAACTCCAATGCTCTGGGTCATGGGCTTCCTTGTGACATTCCTCTTCGGTGGAATTACAGGAATTATTCTCGCTTCACCACCACTGGATTTTGCAGTTTCTGCTAGCTACTTTGTTGTTGCACACTTCCACTACGTTCTCTTTGGAACCGTGGTATTCGCAATGTTTGCCGGCTTCTACTTCTGGTGGCCAAAGTTCACAGGACGCATGCTCAATGAGCGTCTTGGAAAGATCCACTTCTGGACACTCTTCTTTGGCTTTCACACAACATTCTTGATTCAGCACTGGCTCGGAATCAAGGGCTTCCCACGTCGTTATGCTGATTATTTAGCCACAGATGGATTCACAGGTATGAATATGATTTCAACCTTCGGATCTGCGCTTCTAGCCCTTTCGATGATTCCTTTTTTCATCAACGTCTGGATTACTCGTAAGAGTCCAAAGGTTGAAACTGATGATCCATGGGGTTACGGAAGTTCCCTTGAGTGGGCAACTAGCTGTCCACCGCCACGACATAACTTCCTGTCAATGCCACGCATCCGTTCAGAGCGTCCGGCCTTTGACCTCCACCACCCACACATCAAGACAGAGGGACACTAGTCATGAAGTCGAATTTTCAACTCTTTACAGGCCTTGCAGTCTTCTATGTGATTATGGCTGTCATCTATTACTACGTAGGTGGAGAAGCTGTAGGAATCACTGGAATGTTGCTTGCCGCATGCTTAGCTGGCATGGTCGGTTTCTACCTTTGGTTTACACAAAAGCGCATCGGGTTCGATATCCCATCTGATGACCTCAATGCAGAGATTGCAGATGATGCAGGCGAGCTCGGCTTCTATAGTCCACATTCATGGTGGCCACTACCTGTGGCAGTGAGCGCTTGTGTGGCTGGGCTAGGAATCATCATCGGTTGGTGGTTGGCAATTATTGGTATCGGCGCACTTGTCCTGAGCATCATTGGCTTTGTGACTGAGTACGAAAAGCCACTTCCAGATACAACATCTGCGCACCACTAACTTTTCGGACGACTCTGAGTTCTAAGTAAGGAGTTCTATGCGCATCCTTGAGCGCTGGGCTCCAGCAATCTTCGTTCTCATCTGGAGCTCTGGCTTTGTTGTTGCAAAGTATGCATTTCAATCCTCGGATGTCATTTACTTCTTGGCAATACGTCTCTATATCGCCGCCGTTATTCTCGCTCTTGTGACAAAGGCTCTTGGGTATTCACTCAGGATTTCAAGGGCCGATCTCCTGGCTAGCGCAGTGATTGGAATCTGCCTGCACACAATCTATCTCGGGGGAGTCTGGCAGGCGATTGCAGAGGGCAGTCCCGCAGGGATCGCATCTGTTGTCACTTCTATGCAACCAATTCTTGTCTCCATACTCGCAATCTTCCTTCTGAAAGAGCGTCTTACTCGGTATCAATTAGTCGGTCTCATTATCGGCTTTGCAGGAGTCCTCCTAGTTCTCGCCCCCTCTTTTGCAAAGAGTGGAGAGATGAATCTTGTGGCCCTCTCACTTCTAGTCGCGGCTTTGCTGGGAAGTACGAGCGCTACCTTGTCGCAAAAGAAGTTGGGACAGTCGATTCCCTTGCTTGCCGGCACGATGTATCAGTTCTTGATCGCAGGAACTGTGTTGATGGCCATTTCGCTTTTGACGCAGAGCACCAAGTTTGATTGGAATCTTTCGTCATCACTTGCAATGCTATGGGCTGTAGTAGTGACATCAATATGTGCAATTCTCTTGCTTCTCTGGATGCTTACCAGGGGGAGTGCGGCCAGAGTCTCATCGCTCCTCTACCTTGTCCCACCGGCAGCAGCGCTTCAGGCATGGTTACTCTTTGGGGAAAAGCTAAACCCCCAAGCAATCATCGGAATTATCGCGACTGCCTTGGGGGTTGCTCTAGTTCAAAAGCGTTAGCTTTGTGAACCCATTACAAAGTTCAAAAGAGTGGTTAGTGGTGACCACCCTCTAGCTCTTTACGCTCTGTCTCTGTCGCCTTAGGAACTGCAACAGCGTGAGCCTGTGAGAGGCGCTTGCGGAACTTATTCACAAGAGCTTGCTTGCGCTTGACTCCTGCTCCATCGAACTCTTCGAGCTCAAGCGGTGCAAGTTGCTCGTGTGCAGTGAGCTTCCAAGCCTCTTCAGCTGAGATCGGCTCATGCACCTCAACAAATTCACCGTGTGGAAGACGGACTAGACGTCCTGTCTCGCGACCATGGAGAACGAGTTCGCGATCTGCGCGCTGCAACGATAGACAGATTCTCTTTGTGACGATGAAAGCAATCGGAGGCAATACAAAGACGCCAATGCGAGAGAACCACATCATCTGGTTAATTGTCAGATGGAAGTGTGTTGCAATGATGTCGTTACCACCGTTGATGAGACAGACCAATGTGAATGTCAACGCCATGACACCAAGTGCTGTGCGGTTTGGTTGATTGCGTGGACGATCTAGCAGGTGATGCTCGCGCTTATCGCCAGTGATCCACGCTTCGATGAATGGATAGAGGGCAAGAAGGGTGAACATGATGCCTGGAATGATCAAACCAGGAATCAAGATGTTCCACGGAATTGTGTAGCCGAATGTGACCGTCTCGATAGGAGGGGCCATGCGAACCAATCCATCTAGCCAACCCATATACCAGTCAGGCTGTGAACCTGCTGAAATTTGTGCCGGGGTATATGGACCATAGAGCCAAATTGGGTTGATAGAGGCTACTGCACCTAAGAATGCAGTCACACCAAAGACGATGAAGAAGAATCCGCCAGCTTTTGCCATGTAGACAGGCATCAATGGATATCCCACAACGTTCTTCTCTGTGCGGCCTGGACCAGGGAACTGAGTGTGCTTCTGGTACCAGACGAGCATCAAGTGCACTGTGATGAGGGCAAGGAAGATTGCCGGCAAGAGAAGCACGTGGACTGTGTAGATACGTGGGATAAATGCTTCACCTGGGAAGGCTCCACCGAATGCGAAGTATGCGAGATAACTTCCCACGACCGGAATAGCTTGAATAATCGCCTCGGCGATACGGATACCAGTTCCTGAGAGAAGGTCATCTGGAAGTGAGTACCCAAGGAATCCTTCGACGATTCCTAAAGTCACAAGTCCAACTCCGATGATCCAGTTGAATTCGCGTGGCTTGCGGAATGCTCCGGTAAAGAAGACACGCATCATGTGAGCGACCATGCCCGCCATAAAGATCAGAGCTGCCCAGTGGTGAATCTGGCGCATGAGAAGTCCGCCGCGAACTTCGAAGGAGATATCTAGCGCTGAGGCGTAGGCCGCAGACATTTCGAGACCCTGAAGTGGTGCGTATGAACCTTCATAAATAACTTCTCGCTGTGATGGATCAAACCAGAAGGTAAGGAATGTTCCTGATGCGAGGAGAATGATAAATGAATAGAGAACGATTTCACCGAGAAGGAACGACCAGTGATCAGGGAAGACCTTCGTCAGGTTCTTCTTCATCCACTTGGCAGCTCCTG
>CAZXVL010000017.1:0-1339 GCA_964644425.1 uncultured Candidatus Planktophila sp. | reverse complement strand
CAGCTCCTGTGCGGTCATCTACATAACCGGCAACATTTCCTGCAACTCTTTCGCGTGCTGTCATGATGAGCGCTCCCAGAAGCTAGGTCCTACGGGTTCAGAGAATGGTGCCTTTGCGATGAGGTAACCCTCTTCATCGACTGTGATTGCCAACTGAGGAAGTGCTCGAGCTGCTGGGCCGAAGATCACCTTTGCAGCGCGAGTCACATCGAATGTTGATTGGTGGCATGGGCAGAGCAGGTGCTTTGTCTGCTGCTCGTATAGCGCAACGGCGCAACCCATATGTGAACAAATCTTTGAGAAGGCGATAATTCCTTCGTGAGTCCAAGAGAGTCTTTCAGCATCGAGATTAAATTCTTCTGGACGAAGACGAATCAAGAGAACTGCATCCTTTGCAATGTCACTTAACGGACGGTGGTGATCACCAATCTTCTCTGGCAGTGTCTGAGCCACAGCGCCAACTTCAAGGTCACTTGCCTTAATTGGTCGATCGCCTGGATCTGTTACCAAACGTGTTCCAGCCTTCCACGAAGTCTGCTTGAGCTCCTCTTTTGGAAGCGGACCGAGATCGCGCAAGAGAAGTAGGGGAGTAAGGCCTGAAAGGCCAAGTGCTAAACCGAGTGTGCGCTTAATGAGAGGGCGTCGTCCGAGGCCTGCTGACTCCGCGCCAGCCTTTACTGCCTTAACGAACTCAGCGCGATCTTCATCCTCGGATCTAAATTCATGTCGTTGGGCGATGACTTCTTCATCTGGCATCAAATTCTTTGCCCAGTGGATTGCACCTGCTCCAATACAGAAGAGGGCAATAGCCATTCCGAGGCCGAGGAAAAGCTGGTGAGCATTGAGCTCACCGAGTACTGGAATAAAGATAAATGAATCAGTGTCAATCCAGATATAGGAGTAGATAGTCAGGATAGTTCCAAATGCTGAGAGCATAAACAGGATTGCAACCTGACGTTCTGCACGCTTTGCATACTTTGGATCAGTATCGGTGCGACGCAACTTATGTGGTGGAAGACCAGGATCTTTGATGAGGTCGATTTCGTTAGACATTACTTATCTCGCTTTCATCGCCAACCAGACTGCTGTGCCAATCAGCAATCCGATTCCTAGAGTCCACACCAAAAGTCCTTCAGTTACTGGACCAACACGACCAAGTGCGGCTCCACCCAACTGTGGTTCATTCTCTGCAGCCTTGATCCACTTAATGATTGAGAGCTTCTCTTCAGGTGTCAGAGTCTTATCACTAAAGACCGGCATTGATTGTGGGCCGGTAATCATCGCTTCGTAAATATGAGTTGGTGTCACACCCATCAATGTTGGTGCGTACTTGCCTTGA
>CAZXVL010000016.1:0-17346 GCA_964644425.1 uncultured Candidatus Planktophila sp. | reverse complement strand
CGAAGAAGATGTCCGCGCAGAGACAGATATGAATGTTGTCTGCTCAGGTGATGGCCGCTTTATCGAAGTGCAGGGAACTGCAGAAGGTGCCCCTTTTGACCGCGCACTTCTTGACTCCCTCCTCGACCTTGCTGTCGCTGGAACTCAGACACTGACTGAGTTGCAGAAGAAGGCACTTGCATAAGTGGCTTCGAAGCTGCTTCTTGCAACGCGCAATCAGGGAAAGATTGTCGAGTTTCGTAGAATTCTTGATGCGATATCACCAGGGGCAATTGAACTTGTGGGACTTGATCAATTTCCAGGATTAGGTGATGTCGAAGAAACCGGATCGACATTTCAAGAGAATGCTCTCTTGAAGGCGCGCGAAATGTCTGAGGCGACGGGTCTTGCAGCTATAGCCGATGACAGCGGACTCTGTGTTGATGCCCTTGGAGGAGATCCAGGAATTTTCTCTGCTCGTTGGGCTGGAACCCATGGTGATGATCGTGCCAACCTTGAAAAAGTCCTCAGTCAATTAATTCAGACTCCCGATGAAGAGCGCACCGCTTACTTTATTTGCGTTGCAGCCCTCTATCTTCCAAGTGGCCAGACCCATTGCGAGGAAGGTCGTTTCTATGGCTCGATTTTGCACTCACCCGTAGGTGAGAATGGTTTTGGATATGACCCAATCTTCCAGCCTCAGGGCTTAAGCATTTCAAGCGCACAGATGAGCGCAGAAGAGAAAGATGCCGTGAGCCATAGAGGCAAGGCTCTTCGGGCTATCGCGCCTCACGTCCTATCTTCGCTGAAGTAGCTTGCCAATCCTGGGGTAAAGTTCTCCCTATAACTCACGTGGGCACGAGTACCGCTATCGCAAGGAGAAAAACGTGGCAGTAAAGAAGAAGGCAACAGCTAAGAAGGTCGCCAAGAAGGCACCTGCAAAGAAGTCTGTAGCTAAGAAGACGACGGCAAAGAAAGTTGCTAAGAAGTCTGTAGCGAAAAAGTCAGTGGCTAAGAAGTCGGCTACAAAGAAAGTTGCAAAGAAGGCAGTGGCTAAGAAGTCAGTAGCTAAGAAGACGACTGCTAAGAAGGTTGCTAAGAAAGCTCCAGTCAAGAAGGTAGCGAAGAAGGCCGTTGCTAAGAAGTCTGTAGCGAAGAAGGCTCCTGTTCGCAAGAGCACAACAGCTGCTGTTGTTGTCCCACCAGTTCCAAGTGGTGCACCACGTGATCGTGTCAACGTTTCAACAACTCCTGTAGCCCCAGTTGCTGCTGCAAAGGCGGCACCAGTTAAGCCATCAGCTGCTCCACGTCAGGGATCATCAAAGGGAGTACTTCTTGCAGTGCTTCTTGGAATAGTCATCCTTGCTGTCATCGTTGTTACAGGCCAATCAAAAGATTCAGATGACTCAAAGCCTGCACCTGCTCCTTCAATAACAGCAGAAGCAACAGAAGAGGCAACAACTGAGCCATCAGCAGAAGCAACAGAAGAGTCAAGTGCTTCAGCTGCATCAGGTGAGGCTCCATCACGCTTCATCGGTAACTGGAAGAGCGGTTCAGAGACAACTCTCGTTCTGACTTGGAAGGCACCAGCAGGCGATGTCACCGGCTATAAAGTAGAGATTTCATATAACGGTGGAGCATGGAAGGAACTTGCTGCTCTTCCTGCATCAGCTCTCTCACAAGAGGTAGAGAAGGTTTCTTCATCTGCCTATACATCATTCCGTGTATCTGCAATCTACGGTGATGGTTCAATTGGAACAGCAAAGGCATTTGGTTTCGCTGGAGAGTTCAACTAAGTTCAAAGTTCAAAGAAAGAGCCCGGCCAATTGGTCGGGCTCTTTCTAATTTTCACGACTTTGAATTAATCTTCTAAAAACTTAGATATCTCTTCAACGTAAATAGCTACACCCGTAGGTACGAGGTGCACGCCATCGGGGGCAAAGTACTCAGGATGGCCATATGAGAGCTCTCCCCAATTCATCACCTTTACGTTGGGATAACGGGCAGCGACCACGGAAATCAGCTCATTATTGCCTTCACGCCAGGGACGCGGAACCGCTGTATTTACAACCACTACAAGCTGCGCATCTGCGAGTGCATCAAAGATTGAAACTATCTCTGATTCTACGAGCGCACCATTATTGCCAAGGTTCATTACTACCGGCCCAACTGGAGCGCTCTCTTTATCGCGAAGGATCTCTTCGAGCAGTTCATCGGCCTGGCGTCCAACTCGAGCATTCACGAGGGCAACGGGAAATCTTTCTGCTAGAGCTGTGCGGATACCGAGAATAACTGAATCACCAGTCAACCAAATACCTTCTTTTGCTGTAATAGTGGTGACAGACTCAGATGTGTATTGCTGCATTAAATCAGAGCGTTTCTGTTCTGTGATTGCAATAGCTCTAAAGCTCAGAGCGCTGACTCCAAGAATAAGGAGAGTGACTAACGCAAGAGCACGAAGTTTTTGGACCTTCTTCTCTTGTGCAGTGCGGTACTTCAAACCCTTAATCCAATAACTGAGAACCCCACGTCGAACAGGTAGTTCGATATAGCGCAACGAGATATCTGCAAGAGCTAAGACAATCAAAATACGAAGTGCAAGAAGTGCCCAGCTCTCTCCAGCTAGATCCACATCAGGTCTGGTGACTTGGAAAATCACCCAGTGCCAAAGATAAATCGCATATGAGCGTTCACCGATCCAGAGAAGTACTTTGTTCTGAAGTAGTGGAGCAAAGCGAGAAACCGGATGAACAATCGAGGTGATGATTGCTGCACCGAAAATGCCTGCTAGTGGAAATGCGATCTTGTAGAGAGTTGGGTCGTTGGAATCAATCAAGAAGAAAGTGCCCAATATTCCAATAAATCCAAAGACGCCAATTCCATCGATAAAGTCTTGGGCTTTTCTGCTGACGTTCTCCTTAAAATTCTGTGGAACCCAACTGACCGCTAACGCTGCGCCGAGAAACAATCCAATGCTATGTGTGTCTGTACCAAAGTAGATGTGGCTTACATCGGAACTACCTGAAGCATCTAGCGAAAAAGAGACGAGCATCAGAGCTACACCAGAGAGCGCTGCAATTGCCAGCGATGCAATTGCTACTCGCTTCTTGCCGAAGAATTTAAGTACAAGAAGAAGAATGAGAGGCCAAAGAAGGTAGAACTGCGCCTCTACAGCTAATGACCAGGTGTGTTGAAGCAGAGGGGGCCGGCCGATCGCCTCGAAGTAATCCAATTCGCGCCCTACAAGCCACCAATTCATAGTGCCAGTCAGTGCAAACGGAGCATCAATGAGAAGGCGTTTAATTGTGTCTGGAGCCCAGATTGCCAGTGCAAGGGCTGTTGAGACCAACATAAATAGAAGAGCGGGGAAGAGTCGTCTGATTCGCGCAAGATAGAAGGCGCGAAGATCGAGTCCGCCACTCATCTCGATTGAATCGAGTAATAGTCGGGTGATGACATAACCGGAGATCACGAAGAAGAGATCAACACCGAGGAATCCACCAGGAATCCAATCAAAGCCAAGGTGGTAGAGGATGACAGCGATGACAGCGATAGCACGAAGACCATCGATTGCCGGAATGTATTGGATACCGCGCTTGGTAGCCATGGAGATTACTTACGCTTTGTAGGTGACTTCTTTGCTGTGCTCTTCTTTGGTGCACGACGTGCAGGTGCATCAAGAGCTGGAGCTGTACGTCGACTTTCAACCTTCATTGGTTCCTTGTTGCGTACGGTGCCATCTTCATTAAGTGAGTCATTTACAACAGCTTGCATATTTGCAAGGCGAGCAAATGCTCCATCAAGACGTTGACGAGATTGTGAAATTGCCTGCTCTGCAGCAACAAGTGCTTGTGACTGGAGTCGATAGAGGCGCTCAGATTCTGCGATCACTTCAGCAAGCCAGCGGCGATACTCAATTACTTCAGTTGCTGCATCAGCGACAATGCGCTCACCTTCGCGGCGTGCAGCAGATGCAATTGCTGCAGCTTCGCGTCGTTTTGTGTCAATCACAGATTCCGCTTCACGGGTTGCCTCATTGACGATGTCTTGGGCTTCTGCTTCAGCTGTGGAGATGTACTTACGGCCACGTGCTTCTGCGCCAGAGAGAATGCTGCGAGCCTTTGACTCAGCGCCTTCTAGGAGATCTTTAGCATTGCGATTTGATTCATTGATTAAGCGCTCGGATGCGGCAAATGCCTTGGATTCGCGAGCCTGCGCTGACTTGATCATCATCATCGCTGTCTCTGTTGCGAGGATTTCAAACTCTTCCTTGCTCAAAGATGTGATGTCGCGACGAGAGCGAAGGTCTGAGAGTTGTGACTCGAGTTCGCGAATGCGATCGACAGGGTTGCCTACTGAGGTGCGCTCGGACTCTTCACGAAAGCCAACCCAGTTAAGAAAGTCCTTCTTCTCTGCCATTGAAATAACCCCATTTAGATCGCTATAGAAAAGCCTCTTGAGTGGCCAAGATTAGAGCATTGGACAGCTCTGGGTAAATTGCCCTCGCCTCACCCCAGTTTCAGCGTGAACGGGCGATGGAGAAGCAGACTGCAACGTATTGAGAGATCCAGGCTGCGAGAACAAAGATATGGAAGAGCTCATGGAATCCGAAGTACTTAGCAGCACGACCTGGGCGCTTGAGCGCATAGAAGATAGCTCCGACAGAGTAGAGAACGCCACCAAAAATGATGGGAAGAAGTACCCAGAGACCACCTCGGTCATAGAGCTTAGGGGTGTAGAAAATCGCAACCCACCCCAGCGCTAAGTAATTTGCGACGTAGAGCCAACGAGGCGCACCAATCCAAAAGACTCGAATTGCAACTCCAGAGAGTGCGCCAATCCAGACCACCGCGAGCAAAATATTGCGATCGCGTGGTTCAAGAAGTGCAACAGCGAAAGGGGTATATGAACCAGCAATTAACAGATTGATATTTGCATGGTCCCACTTGCGCCACATCTTCTTCTTTGCAGGAGACCAGGGAACGCGGTGATAAACGGCTGAGACGCTAAAGAGCATGATTGCAGTGATTGAGTAGAGAGCAACAGCAAATTTGAGAGACTCTTTACTTAAGATAAAGAGAACAAGAGAGGCGATAAATACTGCAGGCGTCGCCCCTAAGTGAAACCAGCCACGTAGCTTCGGAGGAAGCGCAGGTTGCTCCTCGGTTGTTTTGCTCATTGTGGAAGCCTAACCGTTAGATGCGGTTATGACTGACCGCAATCCTGGGCTGAGGCGAACGGATTTGAGAAACATTCACCGGGAGTTAATCTAAATTAAGGGCTGCAAACCTATGATGCACTCATGTCTGATCAGAGCTCACTATTGAAGTCCTCACAGGGGCTTATTGCAGAATTTCTAGGAATCACCATACTTGCCATGGTCGTTGTGGGCTCTGGTGCGATGGCTCAAGATCTGAGTGAGGATGTTGGTCTGCAATTGCTCATCAATGCAGCCGCTACCGGCGCGATTCTCTACCTTTTGATTTCACTCTTTGCACCTATCAGTGGGGCGCACTTCAATCCACTAGTCACCGTCATTGAATTTCTACGAAAGAAAATCAGCGCCGCCATTGCTCTTGGATTTATCGTGGCCCAAATCATGGGCGCAATTGCAGGCACAGCTCTTGCAAATCTGATGTTCTCTCGCCCGGCACTTGATATCTCAGAGAAAGTCAGAGAGGGATCACATCTCTACCTCGCAGAGGTCATCGCGACTGCGGGATTAGTATTTATTATCTTTTTATTGGTCAATCGCGACCAGATAACCATAATCCCAGCGGCTGTCTCACTCTGGATATTTGCGGCCTACTTCTTTACATCATCAACATCATTTGCAAACCCTGCAATTACTATCGGCCGAATCTTCACAGAAACCTTTGCAGGTATTTCACCTGAATCTGCGCTGTGGTTTATTCCTTTTCAAGTTATTGGTGGCGCAATTGGTTATGCCATCTGTAAATTCTTCTCACATGAGAAAACTTCAATACGAGAGGCAGTATAGGAATGAGTGATAAGAAGACGATCCTCTTTGTCTGTGTGCATAATGCTGGCCGGTCACAGATGGCTGCCGGATTTGCCCGCACACTCGGTGGCGACCGTGTTGAAGTGCTCTCGGCTGGCTCTGCGCCTAAGGATTCAATTAATCCAGTAGCAGTTGAGGCGATGCGCGAAGTCGGTATCGATATTGCCGACCAGCAGCCGAAGATCTTGACGCCTGAGTCAGTTCAACAATCAGATGTAGTGATCACCATGGGCTGCGGAGATGCCTGCCCGTATTACCCAGGAAAGCGCTATGAGGATTGGAAGCTCGATGATCCTGCAGGTCAGGGCATTGAGCCAGTCCGCGTTATCCGCGATGAGATTAAGGCTCGCATCCAGACCCTTTTGGGTGAAATTCTCTAAAAACTTTCCCCAGCCACGCTCAACCACCCTCATTTTCACCCTAAAAAGGTGCGAATTACTCGCAGGTAAACAGGAAATATTGACCAGACAGGTTCACAATTGGGGTATCGACGGTCAATGGTGCCCTGGGCTTCCCTCTTGACCTCTCGGTCTTACGAACCAAACGGTTCGCACTGTTGAAGAGTCACGAAAGGCTCAGGAGATATGACAGAAGTAATTCTCAGTCCAAACCAGTGGAACGCCGTTTATGCGGTCTTCTCATTGGGTCTAGTGTCAATGCTCGCAACAACTGTATACACACTCGTTTCACAAGGTCGCGTTCTTGCGAAGTACCGCACAGCACTTGTAATGTCATCAATGGTGACATTCATCGCTGCATACCACTACTACCGCATCTTCAACTCATTCAATGAGGCTTCAACACTCGTTGAGGGTTCTACAAATGTATCAATTGACGTTTCAGGCACAGAAGGTGCATTTAACGAGGCATACCGTTATGTAGATTGGCTTCTCACAGTTCCACTACTTCTCGTTGAGGTAGTTGCAGTACTTGCTCTTGCAGCAGCTGTTGCAAAGTCACTCATCATGCGCCTTGTTCCAGCATCTGCTGCGATGATCGCACTTGGTTACCCAGGTGAGATTTCAAACGATTCAACCATGCAATGGACTTTCGGTATTCTCTCCACAATTCCATTCCTTTACATCCTTTACGTACTATTCGTAGAGCTTGGAAAGTCATTGGATCGTCAGCCAGCTGGTGTAGCCGAGACAGTAGGACGTCTACGTCTTCTCCTCATCGCTACATGGGGCGTTTACCCAATCGCTTACATCTTGGGAATGGGCCACGATGCAATGACTCCAGCAAGTGAACTCGCTACATCCTTCGTAGGCGTACAGGTCGGTTACACAATTGCAGATATTCTCGCAAAGTGCGTATTCGGTCTAACAATCTTCAAGATTGCACGTATGAAGTCACATGCAGAAGGCATGCCAGCAGATCACTAATTGATCTCAAGAATATAGCGAGGGCGCCGGGAAACCGGCGCCCTTTGCTATTACCCTTATCTTCATGAACTCACCACGCATCAATAACTATCGAATGGCGGCCTATGCAGCCCTTGCTGCGGGATTGATTAATCTTCGCTATCAGACGGGTGATTCAGGCAATCTTGCAAAGAGTCTCCTGCTTATCATCCCTGGTGCTGCGCTTCTGCTGATTTCACTCACCTCTTTTGGTAAGAAAGTACTTGCGACAAAGCAAGCAGCGTATATTTCAACTGCAATTGGAGCAGTTTTATTGGGGTATAGCTTCCTAATCTGAGCAAGGGCTGATAGACATTGCCCATGACATTTCGCTCACCTATCTTCGAACTTGCCGATCAACACGTTGAGGCACAAGCACTCCTATCTCCGATTACCTGTACGTACCTAGGTAATGGAGTCGATCAAGATAAGTGGGATGACCTCTCACTTGCTGGCGCTGAAAAGGGAGCTGCCCTTTACCGCAAATCTTTAGCTTCTCTTAAGTCGCTTACACCAATAGATGATGTTGACCGCATTGCTAAGAAGGTCATGGAAGAGCGTCTCGAATCATCATTGCTCTTGCACGATACAGAAGAAGAGCACCTCATCTGGTCTGTGCTCTCATCTCCTCCCACCAATATGCGCGGTGTCTTTGAGTTGATGCCACATTCAACAGAGCAAGAGATTGCAAATATCACCGCTCGCCTAGCTGGCCTTGGTGCTGCTTTTGATTCTTGGGTGGGAACGATTTCAACCCTTGCTGCAAAGGGCAAGGTGACTGCTCGTCGCCAAGTTTCTGGCGTCGTCGATTCACTCCGCGGTCATGCAAATGGCGGATACAGCGCGATGACAAAGCGCTTTGATCCAGAAGGTAAGTACCCAGAACTTCACGCACAGGCACTCGTTGCAGAAGCTGCATGTACAAAGTTGGCTGATTATCTTCACAATGAATATCTTCCACTTGCAAACCCGGTTGATGCAGTGGGCGCAGAGCGATATGCAATCTGGGCACGTTACTTCACGGGTGCTGATCTCAATCTACGTGAGACATACGAATGGGGGGTCGCAGACCTCAAGCGCATCAACGATCGCATGTGGGAGATTGCAGAGCAGATTAAGCCAGGTGCAACATCACTGCGTGAAGTGGCCGATGTTCTCGATAACGACCCTAAATACTTCATTAAGGATAAAGAAGGCATCGTTGCATTCCTTCAAGACTTTACCGATAAGACAATCGAGCGCATGAATGGCGAGTACTTTGAGATCGATGATCGCATCAAGAAGTGCGAAGTGCGTTACGCGCCAGAAGGAAGCGGAACCGCTCCTTATTACAACCCACCTTCAGAAGATTTTGCTCGTGCAGGATCTACTTGGATTCCAAGCCAGGGTACAGAGGGCTTTACATGGTGGCACCTGATCTCAACTTGGTATCACGAAGCAGTTCCAGGCCATCACCTTCAATTCGGAACATCTGCTGTTGAGAAGGAGAACCTCAGCCGTTTCCAACGCGCATCTGCATGGATTAGCGGATACGGAGAAGGTTGGGCGCTCTATGCAGAGCGCTTTATGGATGATCTCGGTGCATTTGATGAGCCAGGAATCGAGATGGGATATCTTTCAAATCAAGCACTGCGCGCAGCGCGCGTTGTTGTTGATATCGGAGTACATCTTGGTTATACCGATGAGAATGGCAATGTGTGGAATGCAGATTCTGTAAAGGATGTTCTCTTCGAGAAGGCACTTCAAGGGGATGCAATTGCAGCTTCTGAACGCGATCGTTACCTCGGACTTCCTGGCCAAGCAATCTCTTACAAGGTAGGAGAGCGCGTATGGATGCAGGCTCGTGAGGATGCAAAGGCTCGACTTGGATCTGAGTTCTCATTGAAGAAGTTCCATACTCATGCACTTCGTATGGGACCAATGGGACTTGATCCATTTGCACAAGAGCTCAAAGCGTGGGATGGAAAGTAACTCTTAATTACGGAAAGAGATATCCCGACTCTTCAGCTCCTTTAAAAGGATGCGGATCGCATTTGGTCCCATCCCATGAAGGTCCTTGATTGCATCGAGTGAAACTTTACGAAGGTCACTGACTTTGTAGAAGCCCTCATCAATCAAGGCGCGACGGGCTGGTGCAGCTAATCCAATTTCGCGCCATGCGCCATCGACTGCGGCATATGCATCGAGATCGACTTCGCCATTTGTGACAGCGCATCGGGATTGAGCTTTAGCAGCTCTTCTGGCTGCGCCATCGCGTTTAGCTTGGGCAGCAAGCTTCTTCACTTTAGCGCGCGATGGTTTCTTCATAATTGTGCGGGAGGCGGGACTTGAACCCGCACGCCGAAGCACCAGTTCCTAAGACTGGCGTGTCTGCCATTTCACCACTCCCGCGTACAACAAGTGGAGGGCTAAGGGTAAGGGGCTCGCATCTCTGGCGCAAATGAGCGCTCAAGAGCGTAGGTGCGACAGGTAAACTACCCAAATGTCTTCACTCGCAGATCAACTTTCAGCCTCGATTCAGGCGCTCGTTGTTGCTGCCATTGAGGCGGGAGATTTGTCGGGTACAGCCCCTGAGGCCATCACGCTAGAGCGGCCAAAAAATCGTGACCACGGAGATTACGCAACTTCTATTGCTCTCCAATTGGCAAAGGCTGCAGACAAGAATCCTCGCGAAGTAGCCACACTTTTGCAGAGTGCTATTGCAGCTCTTCCAGGAGTGGCAAAGGTCGATATCGCAGGTCCTGGATTTATCAATATCACTCTTGATCGCGCCAATCAGGCAGAGCTTGTCCGCACGATTCTCAACGCTGGCGATAAATACGGTCGCGGCACATCTCTCAATGGCGTTGCAATCAACCTCGAATTTATCAGCGCTAACCCAACAGGGCCATTGCACTTAGGCCATACTCGTTGGGCAGCCGTTGGTGACGCACTCGGTCGAGTACTCAGCGCTGCAGGGGCAAAGGTCACACGCGAGTTCTATATCAATGACCGTGGTCGTCAGATGGATCTCTTTGGTCAATCTGTGCAGGCTGCCGCGCAGTCACAGCCGATTCCTGAAGATGGATATCAGGGCGAATACATTAAAGATTTAGCAGCTGTAGTAGTGGCAGAAAATCCGGGTATCGAGTCAGTTGAGGATTTCCGTGAAGCTGCCTACAAAGTTCAGTTATCTCAGCAACAGAGCGTTCTCGATAAATTTAATACCCACTTTGATATCTGGTTCTCAGAGCGCTCGCTCCATGATTCAGGTGCTGTTGATCACGGCATGATTAAGTTACGCGAGCAGGGACACGTCTTTGAGCAAGATGGAGCGGTCTGGTTACGCACCACCGACTTTGGTGATGACAAAGACCGCGTTCTGATTAAGGAAAATGGCGAACTTACATACTTTGCTTCAGATACCGCCTACTACATCAATAAGCGCGAACGTGGAAACGATATCTGTATCTATATGTTGGGAGCCGATCATCACGGTTATATCCACCGACTTCGCGCAGTTGCAGCGTGTGCTGGTGATAACCCTGATTACAACATCCATGTTCTTATTGGCCAGCTTGTGAAGATCATGGAAGGTGGCGAAGAGGTAAAGCTCTCTAAGCGCGCTGGAACAATCATTACACTCGAGGAGCTCGTTGAAAAAGTTGGCGTCGATGCGGCTCGTTTTACGCTGATTCGCTATCCAGTCGATACGCCAATGGTGATGGATATCGATATCTTGCGTCGCAACACCAATGAGAACCCGGTCTATTACGTGCAATATGCCCATGCTCGAATCGCTGCAGTCCTTCGAAATGTTGCAGAACTCGGTATTGATTACGACCTCAGTCACTTTGATCCATCACAGCTTTCACATGATCGCGAAAATGAACTTCTCGGAGCACTTGCCGAATACCCACGAGTTGTGGCAACGGCTGCAGAGCTTCGCGAACCACACCGCGTAGCTCGTTACCTCGAAGAGCTAGCTGGCCTTTACCACGGCTTCTACGCAGATTGTCGTGTCTTGCCTTTGGGTGATGAGGCAGCTGCGCCAATTCATAGTGCACGTGCAAACCTCTGCGCTGCAACGATGCAGGTCATCGCAAATGGCCTATCACTTCTTGGTGTCAGTGCACCGGAGCGTATGTAATGAGCAATTCAATGTGGTCGAAGAACGTCTCATTTGTTGATGGCCAACTGACTTTGTCAGGAATTCCTGCCCGTGCACTCGCTCAGGAGTTTGGTACGCCTACCTTCTTTCTAGACGAAGAAGCTTTTCGATCTCGCGCACTTGCTTGGAAAGAGGGATTGATTGCTGAGTTCGGCAGTAGTGCCGGTCATGTCTTCTATGCATCAAAATCATTTACATGTACAGCAGTTGCTCATTGGATTGCAGAAATGGGCATCGGTATCGATGTCTGTACTGGGGGAGAGCTCGCTGTTGCACTCGCAGGTGGAGTAGATCCTTCACTTATTCAACTGCATGGAAATAACAAGTCGCTCTCTGAGATCGATCGCGCTGTCTCCTTGGGCGTCAACGCATTGGTTGTTGACTCACTCTTTGAGATTGATCGCATTGCAGAGGCAGCTCGAAAGCATGGAAAGCGTCAAGCCATTTTGCTACGCCTCACACCAGGCATTGAGGCTCATACCCACGAATCCATTTCAACCGCTCATGAAGATGTGAAGTTCGGATTCTCAATTGCATCAGGTGCTGCATGGGACGCTGTCGAGAAAGTTTCTGGTATCGCTGAGATAGAACTTCGTGGAGTGCACTGCCACATCGGTTCGCAGATATTTGGCACTGAAGCTTTTGAGATCGCGGCAGATCGCCTCCTTCAATTTATGGCTAAGTATCGCGATGCCTATAAGAGCGAACTCCCAGAGCTTGATCTAGGTGGAGGTTACGGAATCGCCTACCTTCCTTCTGAAGTAACAGTTGAACCATCAGATGTATTGCCAACAATGGGAAAGGCAGTTCGAGCAGCTTGCGAAAAGTACTCACTCGCTATTCCTGCAATCTCAATCGAACCTGGTCGCAATATTGTGGGTCCAACGATGTTTACTCTCTATGAAGTAGGAACCGTTAAAGATGTTGTACTTGAGGATGGATCAACTCGAAAGTACATCTCAGTCGATGGCGGAATGAGCGATAACGCTCGGACAGCTCTCTATGATGCCGAGTACTTTGCATGCATTGCAGATCGCACCTCTTCTGCCCCTGTTGTGCAATCTCGTATCGTGGGAAAGCATTGCGAGACAGGTGACATTGTTATCCGCGATATCCAATTTGCAAGCGATGTTGCTCCAGGAGATCTCCTTGCAACACCTGCAACTGGGGCATATGGACGATCAATGGCAAGCAATTACAACCATGTTCCTCGCCCGCCTGTTGTTGCTGTCATCAATGGAAAAGCACGCGTTATTGTGCGCCGCGAGAGCGAGGCTGATTTGCTCGCTCTTGATGTAGCTAAGATGTGAAAGAATCACCCCATGAGGCCCGTAGGTAAACCAGTCCGCATCGGCATGCTTGGATGTGGCGTTGTTGGCAGCGAAGTTGCCCGCCTACTGCTCGCAGATTCAGCTGAGCTCTCAACTCGCGCTGGGGTTGAAATCGAGCTAGCAAAGATTGCAGTGCGCACAATAAAGGATTACCCAGGTATCAATCCAGGGCTCTTCACAACCGATCCATTCTCTATCGTCAATGATCCAGAGATTGATCTGATTGTTGAGGTCATGGGTGGCATTGAGCCAGCACGCGAGCTTGCTCATCTTGCAATCTCTAATCGCAAATCAATCGTCACAGCCAATAAGGCCCTTCTTGCTAGCCATGGTGCTGAGCTATTTACCGCCGCTTATGCCCAGGGCGAAGATATTTACTACGAAGCATCTGTAGCTGGTGCGATTCCGATTATTCGTCCATTGCGCGACTCATTGGTCGGCGACTTTGTTGTTCGTGTAATGGGTATCGTTAACGGAACAACAAATTACATTCTCACAAAGATGCATGAAGACAATAAAGAGTTTGAAGTTGCACTGAAAGAAGCGCAAGAGCTTGGCTATGCAGAGGCGGATCCCACTGCAGATGTCGAAGGCTTTGACGCTGCTGCCAAGGCTGCAATTCTCTCGGGTCTCGCATTTCACACACGTGTAACTGTCGACGATGTCTACCGTGAAGGCATTTCACATATCACTCTCGATGATGTTCAGCATGCCAAGTCATTAGGTTATGTCATTAAGCTTCTAGCAATTGCAGAGCTCACACCTAAGGATGAGATTTCGGTTCGAGTACATCCAGTGATGCTTGAGTCAGCGCACCCACTTGCATCTGTTCGCGATGCATTTAACGCAGTCTTTGTTGAGGCAGAGTCTGCAGGACCATTGATGTTCTACGGCCGTGGTGCAGGTGGAGCTCCTACAGCATCTGCAATTCTTGGCGATGTATTGGCGGTCTCTCGTCACATTGCACATAACTCTGTTGGTCAGCGCGAGACAGATTATGCAGATCGCGATATTGCACCTATTGAAACGACAAAGACCAAATTCCTTATACGCCTTGAAGTGCAAGATAAATCAGGTGTTTTGGCCTCAATAGCGCAAGTTTTTGCAAACCATGGCGTCTCAATTCAAACTGTTGATCAAAATGGCCGAGATGAAGATGCTGAACTCATCATCGTCACCCACCTTGCAACCGAAGGCGAACTCAAAGCTACAGTTGATTCGCTGAAGAAGATGGAAATTGTTAGCAAGGTATCAAGCGTCATCCGTGTCGAAGGAGCCGTTTCTTAAATGTCAATCTTTTCAAAGAAGAAGGAAGGTGCTCATCAGTGGCTCGGAGTCATTGAAGAGTATCGCCATCGTCTACCTGTCAGTGCAAAGACACCAGTTGTCTCATTGCGCGAAGGTGGAACGCCGCTGATCTATGCGTGCAACTTATCCGAGATGCTAGGCAACGAGGTCTGGATTAAGTTTGAAGGTATCAACCCAACGGGTTCATTTAAGGATCGCGGTATGACGATGGCGATCTCAAAGGCTGCAGAAGATGGAGCTAAGGCGGTTATCTGCGCGTCGACAGGAAATACATCAGCATCAGCTGCAGCTTATGCGGTTAAAGCTGGAATGGTCCCTGCCGTCCTGATTCCACAGGGAAAGATTGCAATGGGGAAGCTGGCACAAGCTGTTGCTCATGGTGCAACGCTTCTGCAGGTTGATGGAAACTTTGATGACTGCTTAGTCCTTGCACGTGAACTTTCAGAGAAGTATCCGGTCTCTCTCGTAAACTCTGTCAATCCATATCGCATTGAAGGTCAGAAGACTGCTGCATTTGAGGTCGTTGATCTTCTTGGAGATGCTCCAGACATTCATACTCTGCCAGTTGGCAATGCAGGAAATATCACTGCATATTGGAAGGGCTATAACGAGTACTTCACCGATGGTCTTTCAAAGCGCAGACCTGCCATGTGGGGTTTCCAAGCAGCAGGTGCCGCACCTTTAGTATTGGGCCACCCAGTTGATAAGCCAGAGACAATCGCTACTGCGATTCGAATCGGAAAGCCCGCATCATGGGATCAGGCAATTGCTGCTCGCGATGAATCTGCAGGATTGATCGACTCTGTTACAGATGAAGAGATATTGGCTGCATATCGAATCCTCTCTTCACAAGAAGGAATCTTCTGCGAGCCCTCATCTGCTGCTGGCCTTGCAGGTCTGATCAAGTACAAGGCTGCAGGAAAGCTTCCAAAGGGTAAGAAGATTGTCATTACCTGTACTGGAAATGGTTTGAAAGATATCCCTTGGGCACTCGAAGGAGCTAAAGATCCAATTGTGGTCCCAGTCAACGCTGATGCAGCAGCTGCTGCACTCGGTCTGAGCAAGGCGTAAGCAGCCATGAGTAAGCCAACCTTTAAGGCAAAGCCAATGCAGGTTCAAGTTCCTGCATCTTCGGCAAACCTCGGTCCGGGCTTTGATTCATTTGGTTTAGCACTTGCAATGCACGATCGCTATGTTGCACAAGTTCTCGATGATGCAGTTCTAGATATCGATGTTACTGGCGAAGGTGCAGACGAGGTTCCACGTACAGATAAGAACTTGCTCGTTAAGGCAATGTATAAAGGTTTTGATTATTTAGGTGGTCGACCAAAGGGCCTTGCGATTCGCGCGCTCAACGTTAATCCTCATGGTCGAGGACTTGGATCATCTGCAAGTGCAATCATCGGTGGCCTCGTTTTGGCTCGCTCATTAGTTTTAAATGGCGAAGATAAGATGACTGATGAAATCCTTCTCTCACTTGCTACCGATATGGAAGGTCATCCAGATAACGTCTCAGCTTCACTATACGGAGGAGCAACAATTTCCTGGTTTGAGACTGTGAAGGGTCATGCACAAGCCCACTCAATTCAGCTAGCGGTAGATCCACGCATTCAAGCGATTGCCTATATTCCAAGCAAGGCGCTAGCAACTTCGAAGGCACGCAAGATGTTGCCAGAATCAATTCCATTTGCAGATGCAGTTCGTAATACTTCAAATGCAGCAATCATGAGCCACGCACTCACTCAGAAACCTGAACTTCTCTTTACTGCCACGGAAGATTTCTTGCATCAGAGCTATCGAGCAGAGGCAATGCCAGAATCAATTGCCCTTATGCAGAAGTTGCGTGGCGCAGGCCTTGCAGCATTTATCTCAGGAGCCGGCCCCACAGTCCTCGTTCTGCACACTGCAGATCAAAGAGAGGCAGAAGAGCTGAAGTTAGCTGGGGGCACACACTTTGTAGCCCACCCGCTTGAAATTGCCCCTCGCGGAGCGACCCTGCTATAGTTCCACCCATCACGTTCGCCTGGTTACTTAAGGCGCTCTACGCTGATAATCAATTAAAGCAAGTCAGATTAAATCTAAAACACATTCTCCTTCTACGCCTGTAGAGGGACATCCAAGAAAAGAAATCAATGACAACAACAGAACTCGCTGCAATGACACTTCCAAAGCTTAAGGAAGTCGCCTCCCAACTCGGTATTGAAGGTGCAGCAAAGCTCAAGAAAGATGCACTCGTTAGTGCTATCGCAGATCTTCAGGCATCAAACCGTGAGGCAGCAAAGGCAGAGCGTGAAGCTCGCCGTGAAGCGCGCAACGCAAAGCGTGGCAATAAGAAGGCTGACGATTCTGGAGACGATCAGGATTCAGATAACAATTCAGGAAATTCAAACAACAGCTCTGATGAAGATAACGACTCATCAGATAACTCACGCGGTGATCGCAACGACCGTGGTGATCGCAATGATCGCAACCGAAATCGTCGTGATCGCAATCGTGGTCGTGATCGCAACCGTGATCGTAATGACCGTGGAGGTCGTGAAGATCGTGAGCCAGTTATCGGCGAAGACGATGTACTCGTACCGGTAGGCGGCCTTGTCGATATCCTCGATAACTACTCATTTATCCGCACAGCTGGATACCTTCCAGGACCTAACGATGTTTATGTCTCACAGGGACAGGTACGCAAGTACGGTCTGCGTAAGGGCGATGTTGTTACAGGCCAGGTTCGTCAGGCTCGCGAAGGTGAGCAACGCCAGAAGTACAACCCACTCATTACTCTTGAGACAGTTAATGGTGTTCCAGTAGAAGAGGCGAAGGCTCGCGTTGAATTCGGCAAGCTCACACCTTTATACCCACAAGAGCGCCTTCGCCTTGAGACTGAGCCGAATATTCTGACTACTCGCGTAATCGATCTGATTGCACCAATTGGTAAGGGCCAGCGCGGACTTATCGTTGCTCCTCCGAAGGCCGGTAAGACCATGGTCTTGCAGGCAATTGCTAATGCAATAACTGTGAACAACCCAGAGGTCCACTTGATGGTTGTTCTCGTTGATGAGCGCCCAGAAGAAGTTACCGATATGACTCGCTCCGTAAAGGGTGAGGTCATTGCATCAACATTTGATCGCCCAGCAGAAGATCACACAATGATTGCAG
>CAZXVL010000015.1:0-18179 GCA_964644425.1 uncultured Candidatus Planktophila sp. | reverse complement strand
AGCGCTTCTTGTCACAGAACACATTCGTGGCGAAGGTCTTTACTGGTATCGACGGCTCATACGTTCCAATCAACGACACAATCGATGCATTCGAAGCACTTGCAGATGGAAAGTACGATCACATTCCTGAGCAGGCATTCTTTATGTGTGGTGGTCTCGATGATGTAGAGCGCAACGCAGCTGAATTGGCTAAGTAGTAGAGATGTCTCTCAAAGTAGCGTTGGTATCACCAACAGAGCAGGTATGGAGTGGTGAGGCAAGCTTTGTTCTTGCTCGCACCACTGGCGGTGACCTCGGAGTACTTCCTGGCCACACACCACTCTTTGGCGTTCTTGTCGATGGACTTGTCAGCATCAATGTAGCTGACGGTTCAAAGAAGGAATTCAACGTTAAGGGCGGATTCCTCTCAGTCAACAATGACCGCGTTTCAATTTTGACGGAGTCAGTTGGTTAATCTGAAGTAAGTATTCAATAAAGAAACCCCGCTTCAATATGAGGCGGGGTTTCTTTATGTACTTAATCTAGTCGAAGAGGAATGAGAAAAAGTCAGCATTCCAAAGGCTTCGATCTAGGTGGATATTGACTGAAAACTGAACAATTGCAAGAATTCCAAGAAGCACGAGGCCAATATTCGCCTTTCTAGTTGCGAGCGCTAGATCCTTACCAGGCTTACTAGCAATGATTCGTTCAATATTGATTCTCTGATAGAGCAGAATGAAAAAAAGCGCTAATGCCAACATCAATGGATCCAATCTCTTGCGACGAATATTAAGTAAATTCTGGCGCTTGATAAATAGGGAAGCCCCTGGGGAGAGGCAAGTTGAGCTATTCGCGAGTGACGTTGGCGCCAAGTGCGCGAAGCTGCTCTGCAAAGAGCGGATAGCCGCGATCCACATGGAATGCGCCATCAACAGTTGTTTCACCCTCTGCAACGAGTGCCACTAGTACAAGGCCAGCACCTGCACGAATATCTGTTGCCTCAACAGGTGCGCCAGAGAGCTGTGGGATGCCGTCGATAGAGGCATGGTGGCCATCGACGGTGATCTGTGCTCCAAGGCGGATAAGTTCATTGACGAACATGAAGCGTGACTCAAATACATTTTCTGTAACAATTGCATGGCCATCTGCAACTGCATTCATTCCGATAATGAAGGGAAGTAGATCAGTTGCAAATCCTGGATAGGGAAGTGTGGATACATCCACAGCGCGAGGACGGTGATCCATCTTTACCCGCACTCCATCTGCAGTTGATGTGATGATTGCACCTGCGGCAGATAATTTATCGAGCATAACCACCATGTGATCAGCTCGTGCACCATGAATAGTGATATCTCCTTGAGTCATCGCAGCTGCAAACGCCCATGTGCCGGCGATGATGCGATCTGTGATGACTCGATGAGTTACAGGCTTGAGCTCTGAGACACCAGTGATAGTAATCAGTGGTGTTCCAAGTCCTTCAATCTTTGCACCCATTGCGATAAGGAATTCTCCGAGATCGACGATATCGGGTTCGCGAGCTGCGTTATCAATTGTTGTCACACCGCGAGCAAGAACTGCAGCGGTCATGATGTTTTCGGTTGCGCCAACGCTAGGAAAATCAAGTGTGACATCAGAGCCGGTAAGGCCATCGGGGGCTTCAGCTATAACATAGCCATGTTCAATATGGGCTTTTGCTCCCATGGATTCAAGTCCGCGGATATGAAAATCAATTCCGCGAGAACCAATTGCATCTCCACCAGGAAGTGCGACCTCAGCTGCTCCAAGACGAGCAACAAGTGGGCCCAAGACATTGATTGAAGCGCGCATCTTGCGGACAAGTTCATAATCAGCACGGTGTGAGGGCTCGGCAGGGACATCGATATGAAGGCTCTGGCCATCGCGTATGACGGTGCAGCCAAGGCGAGTCAGTAGATCGCTCATGATGTCCACATCGGCGATATCAGGAACGTTGGTGATGGTGCTCTTGCCCTGGGCCAGCAGAGAGGCCGCCATAAGCTTTAGAACCGAGTTCTTGGCCCCTGTGACAGTGACTTCGCCCTTGAGGCAGGCTCCGCCGACGATTCTGAAACGATCGTGGCTCTGGCTCATGGGTGGATTCTATCCTCACGGGTAGCAGAATCCCCTCAGCCGATTAGGCTAGGGACATGGTTAATCTGACACGCATTTACACAAAGACAGGCGATGATGGAACTACAGCTCTTGGAGATATGAGCCGTACTTCCAAGAATGATCCTCGACTAGAAGCCTATGCAACAGTTGATGAAGCAAATTCAGCAATCGGCGTTGTTCTCTCAGTAGATGAGCTTCCTGAAAATGTTCGCATCCTCTTGGTGCGCATTCAAAACGATCTCTTTGATGTGGGAGCAGATCTCTGCACACCTGTTATTGATAAGCCAGCTTTTGAACCTCTTCGAGTTCTAGAAAGTCAGATTACCTATCTCGAAGATTCTATCGATGCATACAATGCAGATCTTGCACCACTTCGCTCATTTGTTCTTCCATCAGGAACTGCAGCGGCGGCACATCTGCATGTTGCTCGCACCGTAGTTCGTCGTGCCGAGCGACGCACCTGGAGTGCAATTCATGCATTTGGAGGTGGAGTCAATCCACTCACAGCCCAGTACCTCAACCGTCTCTCTGATCTTCTCTTTGTGTTGGCACGTGTTGCCAATAAAGAGATCGGAGATCAGTTGTGGGTTCCAGGAGCAAATCGCTAAGTTCGCCAGCATTTGGCAGATAGCTACGGGGTTACTTCAACCTTCTTATAGGTAACTCGTGGGGCATTTGGATCACGAGCCTCTTGATGGCAGATCACTGAAGCTACCTTTGCTCGACCACCAGCTGTTGCAGATTCTGGAGCGACGGTAATGATCGTCTTAATTTCTCGTGCCTTACTTGCTGCATGAGCAGTATTGAGGTTGCCCAGCTTTACATTGTCTCCGCCGTAGATATCGGTGAAGACCTCCCACCATGTGCAGCCAGGCTCTGAGGCGACTTGAACTGCCCCGCATATAAACTCTTCGCAGTCTCTGATTTGTAGCGCCAGAGGCTTACTTGCAGAGATGATTCCGACTAACTCTTTACTCGTTGGAATTTTTGCATAAACATCACCTTCGGCTACAAAACCCTTGGGTGGCCATACTGGCTTAGGTGAAGGAGTTACGCGAACTTTCTTCTTTGCCGTCTTCTTAGGTGCTGGCTTCTTCGTTGCCGTGGGCTTTGCAGATGCAGATGCAGAAGCAGATGCAGTTGGCTTGGCAGTGGCAGTTGGTTTTGCAGAGGCAGTCGCTTTAGCCGTTGGGGTAGCGCTTGCCGCCAATGAAGGAGCTGCTGCCAGCGCAGAGATAACTAATGCTGCAACAAGGGTGCGCGCTAGTCGCGATCCCACTTGAAGGTGCGGATCGCCAGAATTGTTCCCGCGATAAGCCATGCCCCAATAATCGCAAAAGTTCGCCCAGTCTCCCAATTGCCGACAATTTCACGCTCAGCAAAGCCATCTGGAAGGAAGACAGAGCGCATGCCTTGGGTGAACCACTTCAAGGGGAATATGGCAGCAATCTGCTGCATCCAGGCAGGCAGTTCGGTGAAGACAAAGAAGACTCCACTAAAGAATTGAAGGATGATCACAACAGGGGAGACGATTGCAGATGCGCTTCGAGCATTCTTGGGAACACTTGAAAATGCCACACCTAGAAGAGTGGAGACGATCGATCCCAAAATAATGATTCCTGCAAATATCAGCCACTTAGAAGACTCGGTCGGAAGTTCTACTCCGAAGAAGGCAACACCTGCAGCCATCAGAAGAGCCACCTGAATTACCATACTGACAGCGACAAGAATTGCCTTGCCAATGAAGTAGCTCGTTGCTGGCATTGGTGTGCCGCGCAGTCTCTTAAGAGCACCTAGATCTCGCTCGATAGGAATATAGATTGCTATCTGTTGAAAACCGGTATTCACAAGTGCCGATGCAATCATTCCTGCAACGAAGTATTGGCTAAAGCTCACACCCGCTGCCATCTCTTGATCAAAGACAGAGCCAAAGATTGCAAGCAGGATAAGAGGAAAGAGCATTGTGAAGACGACGGATTCGCGTTGACGAGAGAATTGCTTAATCTCTAGCTTGCCTCGCTTGATGCCAATAGCGATTGCGCCAGGAAGTGGGCTGCTTACTCTTCTATTCACTTCGCAGCTCCGATCATGGTTAAGTAAATATCTTCAAGAGAAGGTCTGCGAACAGTCAGCTCTGGTATCTCTCCACCAAACTTGGCAGACAGATCCTGCACCACTTGAGTTGGGTTAGAGCTCTCATGAGTGCGTAATTGACCATCTTCGCGCCAAGAAATTATCGCCTTTGCATCCGCGCGACCACCTAAAAGCGCGGGGGTAGATATCTCAATAACCTCACCGTTATTCATAACCGCCACGCGATCGGCTAACTCCTCTGCCTCATCAAGGTAATGGGTTGTAAGAAGAATCGTTGTTCCCTCATCGCGCAATCGCTTGATGAGCTCCCAGAAAGCTCGTCGCGCTTCAGGATCAAAGCCCGTTGTTGGCTCATCGAGGAAGAGGAGCTCAGGATTTCCAACTATGCCAAGTGCAACATCGAGGCGACGTCTCTGTCCACCTGAGAGAGATCGCGCACGATCATGAGACTTATCGGCAAGACCCACGAGGTTAATGACCTCTTCTGGGTCGCGGGGATTGGAGTAATAGGAGGCAAAGTGAGAGATGGCTTCAAGAGCGGTGAGCTCAGCGGTATCTTGCGTGCTCTGTAAGACGATTCCGATGCGATCGCGCCAAGCAAGCCCAGGACGTCCTTTGACGGCAGGGTCGGTTCCTAGGACAGATATAGAGCCGCTATCTGCGCTGCGAAAGCCCTCGAGAATCTCCACTGTTGTGGTCTTGCCTGCGCCATTAGGGCCAAGGATGGCGAAAATCTCGCCTTGATTAATGGTGAGCGAGAGATCTTTTACAGCTACAAATGCGCCATAACTCTTCTTCAGCCCAGAGATTTCAATGACCGGCTTCATATCGCAATCATCCTACAGAGTTGGCAAAAGTGCGAGAAAATAGCGAGTGTGAGCCCTCGTAAGAACTACCCGAAGAATCGTCGCCCTAATAGCGATGAACCAGAACTTCGCGGGGTTCCATCTACTCAATCATTTGAAGAAGATGATTTAGGCCTCTGGATTGTTCGCAAACTGACTGGATCAAGTGCCAATAAACCATACAGATGTCCCGGTTGCGATCAGATGATTCCAATGGCAACGCCACATACTGTTGCTTGGCTAGAAGGCGATGAAGATGGCCGTCGCCATTGGCATAATGCATGTTGGTCTAAGCGCAACAATCGTCGCCCGAACACTGAAAGAACTCGAAACGCGCCTCGATATTAATTGGATACTAACTCAGACGACCACGCATCAATTTAAGGACCTTCACAATTAAACGGTCAGTACTATTTTTTCGATTGAAGCTGGTGATTGCTAGCGGCATTTGAAAGCGCGCGCGAACAACTGATCGTGGATAGGTAAATTCAAGTAAACCCTCGGGTCCGTGAATGCGACCATAGCCGCTATCTTTCGTGCCACCAAAGGGGACCGAGGCAACAGATGCAAATGAGATTGTTGAGTTGATAGCAACCATTCCACAGTTGAGCTCTGATGCGATTGCACGACCACCTCGACGAGACCAGACGGATGCGCCAAGACCATAGCGTGATGCATTAGCGAGAGCAATCGCCTCATTCATATTTGATACCCGGTTGATAACAAGGGTTGGGCCAAAGGTCTCATCAGTTATTGCTCTTGAATTCTCAGGGACATCAAGCAAGATGATTGGCTGAACAAAGGGAGCCTTAATCGACTTTAAGCTACCAAGGGCCAGCGTTCCACCTTTCTTAATTGCATCTTTCACGTGGGATTGAATAACAGCAATCTGTGTAGGCATTGTGGCAGGGCCATAGTTGGCAGATGATGGATCTCCGGCGCTAATCTCACTGGCGATAGCAACAACTTTTGCAATAAAGATATCTGCAATCTTCTCATCTACATAGACGCGCTCAGCGCCGATGCAGGTCTGGCCCGCATTAGACATTGCAGACCAGACCGTGGCATCTGCAGCTCTTGCGATATCGGCATCACTTGCAACGATAACTGGATCTTTACCACCACACTCTGCGATAAGTGGCGTTAATGACTGCGCACAGAGCGCTGCGACTTTCTTTGCAGTTGCTGTGGAGCCGGTAAAGGCCACCTTCTTTACTCCACTGGTACAGAGCGCAGCACCGGTATCGCCCAGACCTGTCACGACCTGAAATATCTCTTCATCATTGGCAGCACGTGCAAAGAGGTCGGCTAGAACTATGCCCACACCAGGTGTGTATTCACTTGGCTTGAAGACAACTGTGTTTCCTGCTGCGAGTGCGTAGGCGATAGAACCAATAGGTGTGAAGACTGGATAGTTCCAAGGGCCGATAACGCCAACAACTCCCAGGGGGGAGCGCTCTACAGCGACAAACATATTTGCCATCAGCAATCCAGGGCTGCGACGAGATTCACGAAGGAGAGATTCCGCATTACGTGCAGCCCATGCGATGTGATGTGCTGCGAGTGCAATCTCAAGCTTTGCATCACTATGAGGCTTTCCAGTCTCAAGCGATACTAAATCTGCAAGTTGATCGATCTCCTTTAACATCAGAGCGCTAAATTCAAGTAAGACCTTTCGTCGCGCACGAGCACTTGCTTGACTCCAACTAGGAAAGGCCCTATCGGCTATAGCAACTGCTGCAGCAACATCCTTTGAAGACATTGCCGGATATGTGCCCACGATCTCGTTATTGACCGGATTGTAGGAATGAAAGGTTTTAGCCATAGAGAAAGACTAGACTGCCCCTTATGTCGGAACCTATCCGCCCCAGCACCGTGTTGCCCGCTATTCGCACACCTTTTACCATCACTACCGCCGATGGTCAGAGCCTCATTGGTGAAGTCAGTGCGCCTCTAGATAATCCCACCTCTGCGATTCTGACATTTCATCCCAATCCAACAGGCGGAGGGATGATGGATAGCCACGTATATAAGAAGGCATCTAATCGGCTGCCTGCTATGGCTGGAATTACTGTGGTTCGCTTTAACACACGCGGCACTACCAGCGAAGCGGGAACGAGCAGCGGTGAATACGACAATGGCCGTGCAGAGAAATATGATGTCCAAGCTTCGATTGATTACTGCTTCGACGTTCTCAAATTGCAAGAGGTGTGGGTTGTGGGCTGGTCCTTTGGAACCGAGATTGCCCTCGCTCATGCACGGGACCCACGCATCAAGGGGTTGATTTTGTTAAGTCCACCGTTGATGAAGGTTGAAGAATCTGATCTGCAATTCTGGGCAGAAGATGGACGCCCAATCACGGCGCTTGTGCCAGAACATGATGATTACCTTAAGCCTGATGAGGCGCGAAAGCGTTTTTCGGTGATTCCTCAACTCAATCTCATCGCAGTAGATGGCGCAAAGCACCTATGGGTTGGCGAACCATACGTTCATCGAGTCTTAAGTGAGATAACTGCAATCGTTGCACCGCAACGTCTGCCACTGCCTACAGAGATTTAATTCTGCTCAGCGCGAGGAATCACTACTTCCTCAAGGATCAAGATAATCGATGCTGCTACTGGTACTGCGAGAAGACCGCCGACTAAACCAAGTAGTGAGGTTCCAACCAGCGCTGAGATGATGGTGACAGCTCCAGGAAGAGCAAGGGTGCGACGCATTACCTTTGGTGCAATCAGATAGTTCTCAACCTGAACGTAGAGAACATAGATCACAAAGCCCACAAGTCCGATAGTGACTGATTGAGTTGCAGCGATGATCGTAAAGATTGAAGCGCCAATAAAGTGGCCAATCAAAGGAATAAGTCCGCAGAAGAAAACCAAGATTCCGATTGCAACCGGTGATGGCATTCCTAACACAAGTGCTGCAACTGTCATAAATGTTCCAGCTAAGAATGAGATCAAAATCTGGCTTCCAACAAATGCGCCAACTCGAGAGATTACCGCATTTGTCAGAAGAGTAATTCGTGGGCGACGGCTCGCTGGGACGAGCTTGAGTGCCATCTCGGTGGCTTGCTGTAGTGAGACGATGAAGTAGAGAGTTAAAACAAGGATTGTCAGGCCAGTAAATGTTCCTGAAAGCACGGTCTTGCCAACACCAATGACTCCGCCAAAAGCCGAGACCAGAATTGTTCCATCAGAGGTCAGGCTTGTGACCTTCTTCTGGATTGCATCGATAACTGCATATTGATCATTGATAGATGCAATTGTCGGATTGGATTTGAGGTCTTGCAAGAGCGATGGTGCGATGTTGATCAAATGTGCAGTCTGATTAACAAGCGGTGGCACCAAGAGCGCAAGGAAGATTCCAACAAATGCGAGAACTCCAACAAAGATTATTGCCACAGCAAGATTGCGACTTGCACCACGACGGCGAATAGCCTCAACAGCAGGATTGAGACCCATAGCCAAGAAGAGGGAAATCAAGATAATGACAAAGACTTGACTTGCTCCAGCAAGTGCTCGAAGCAAGACAAAGGCGGTAAGTGCACCTGCTGTTGCTAGAAAACCAAAGTAGAAGGGGTGACCTCGATCGATGGGAGCGCCGGTTTCACCATAGGAAGGTGTGACCGGTGCCTCTTTCTTGGTGCGCTTAACAGCTGCCGTGGTCCGCTCTTTAAATGCCATAGTTCATTGTAATGTGCGAGAGAATGGGTTTATGGCTTTAAGAATCACTGGCGTCGGCGAAGAGATCGCAGCAGTCGCTGGCCTGCCATGGAATCAGAGCCTGGAGCTCTGGCCTGAAGATCCGTTGCTGGCTGAAAAGCGCGGTATTTCTCGCCATATTGTCCGCCTCGTCCGCTCGACTGATGACCCTGAATCAGAGGTCTATGCAGTCAAGGAGACCGTCTCGGAGTTCGCCAATCGCGAATACAAGATTTTGCGCGAGCTCAAGCAGCTCGATGCACCGAGTGTGCAATCCATCGCGGTTATTGAGGGGCGAACAGATAAGAACAACGAAGAACTTCCATGCGCTCTCGTCACACGCTTCTTGCCCTTCTCGTTGCCATACCGTGTTCTGCTCAGTGGTAAAGATGTCTCTGCCGAAGATGTCACATTGATGGCAAATGCGCTTGCGCTCCTGCTTGTGCGACTGCATCTTCTCGGATTCTGGTGGGGCGACTGTTCTCTCTCAAATACTCTCTTTAGGCGAGATGCTGAAGGGTATGCCGCCTACCTTGTTGATGCCGAAACTGGAGAATTCCAGAAGACTCTCAGTGATGGACAGCGCGAGCACGATTTAGAGATTGCTCACTTTAACGTCGCAGCAGAGCTCGAAGATCTCGCATTATCTGGCGTGCTCTACCCAGGCATGGATCCAATTCGTGCAAGCAATGCACTGATTAAGCGTTACCACCGACTCTGGTCAGCACTTAAAGAACGACAAGTTCTTGATCCCAATGATCGCCACGCAGTAGAACGTGCGATGCGCCAATTACATGATCTCGGCTTTGCAGTTGAAGAGGTCTCTGTGTTGATGGAAGAAAATGATGAGAAGGTGGGAAAGCTCTACTTCCAACCAAAACTTGTTGCTGCCGGATACCACAAGAGTCGTCTGCGCGAGTTGATGGGCCTTGATACAGAAGAGCTGCAGGCAAAGCGATTGTTAGCCTCATTCGATCGTTATCGTGGGCGCGAAAAATCCCCTAAACCACCAATGCACGATTCTGCACGAAGGTGGCTTGAAGAGGTCTTTAATCCCACTGTGGCACTGATTCCGGCAGATCTTGCAGGGCGCATTGAAGTAGCCCAGTTCTTTCATGAAGCGCTTGAGCATCGTTGGTATTTGAGCGAGAAGGCTGGCCACGATGTGGGCCTTGAATTTGCTGCACGTTCATACGTCAGCGATATCTTGCCCTTTAGAAGAGATTCCGGTGTAGATGTGAAAGCGAGCGTTGAGTAGAGATGACACTTCCTCCTAACTTTGGTCAAGCATTTGATCTCAGCGGCCTAGGTAAGCCTCCTGCAGATATTTCAACGCCACTTCCTGGCCTTGAAGTAAATGCACAGAACCTCACGACTGAGTTTCTTCCACTTTCTGCGCAGAAGCCTGTTGTAGTGATCTGTTGGTCTTCTAGATCTGCCGAGTCAGTGGAGATGATTCGCACCCTTGGAAAGTTAGCACTGGCCGATGAAGGTGCTTGGGTGCTTGCTCGAGTCAATATTGAAGAACAACCACAGGTAGCGCAGGCTCTTCAGACTCGAACTGTTCCTTACGGACTTGTCTTTATTGCAGAGCAACCGATTCCATTTGTTGAACAAGCCCTCAACGAGAATCAGCTTCGTGAGGTGATTACAAAGATTATGACGCTCGCCGCTCAACAAGGTATCGGCAGTGCACCTGTTGAAAAGTCGGAGCCCGAAGAAGATGAGGCCCTGGATGCAATTAACCGTGGAGACTTTCCTGCGGCACTCACCGCTTATCGCACTTTGCTTGAACGAAAGCCCAATGATCCCTATGCGAAGGTGGGTCTTGCTCAAGTTCAACTTCTGATACGCGCTGAAAGCCTTGATGCAAATACAGTCATGGCCCAAGCAAATGCGGATTCAGAGAATGTGGAACTTGCAATGCAAGCTGCTGACATTGAAATCATGGCTGGCCATCTTGAACAAGGGTTCAACCGGCTTTTAGCTCAGATTGCAGTACTCTCAGGAGAAGAGCAGAAGAAGGTAAAGGAGCGGTTATTGGAGCTATTTGCCCTCGTTGACTCGGCAGATCCAAGAGTCATCAAAGCGCGTGCCGCCCTTGCGAACGCCCTTTTCTAAGATGAGCAATACGCCCGCGATAACCCATAAGCAAGAGAAGAAATTACTGCACGCCCTCTTCTTCCTATTCGGCTTTGGAATCATGGCGTGGGTCCCACGTTTTCCCGATCTTAAAGAGAACCTTGCCCTCGATAACGGTCCATTTGGTTGGCTTCTCACAACTGGATCAATCGGTGCATTTTTAGGACTCCTTACCGTGGGACATATCGTCCATAAGGTCGGGGTGCTTAAGGTTACTACTGCAGGAATTTTTCTTCTCTATCTTTCTTTTGCACTAGCCGTTCATATTCACAACCCGCTCTACTTTGCATTTATGAATATTGCGATTGGTTTTGCAATCACATCACTTCATGTTTCACTCAACACTCAAGGTTTTCATGTGCAGGAGCGCTCTGGCGAGATTGTCATCACCAGCTCTGCTGGATACTGGAGCGCAGGTGCGCTGGTAACGGCAGGAGTATCAGGCTTACTCGTTGGAAGAGTTGGCCTTTCACTACATATTGGAATTCTCTCACTCTGCTGCGCCATCTTAATGCTGGCAATTCTACTAAAACTAAGGCCTGTACTAGTGCCAGCAAATACGCATCCTGAAAATGATTACCGTGTTCGAGACATCTTCAAATCTTTCTATATTGATTGGCCAGTGAGTTTGGGCATGGCCGGAGCTGTCTACCTTGAGTTCGCAATTGGCGACTGGGGAACAATCTTTACTAAAGAACGGATCGGCATCGATTCAGGTTTAAGTGCTCTGCCATATATTGTCTTTACAGTCTTTATCATCTTTGGACGATTAAGCGTTCAAAAGATTCTGCATCGCTACAGGATTGATTACATCTCGCGCATCTCATCACTCTTTGCAGGAGTTGTCTTCGGCGTGCTCATTGCCGTCGCTGTTGCTCTGCCTGAAAGTGCTAAATGGCTTGCATTCGCCCTTGTTTTGGTGGCTTTTTCAGCCGCGGGCCTAGGTAGCGCCGTCCTTGGTCCAAGCTACTCAAGCGCTGCAAATAGACGCTCACCACATCCAAGTGCAGTGGTGGTGGGTCAATTTGGCGTTATGAATAACGTTCTCACCACTATCTTGAAATGGATTGTTGCCGGTGTAATTGCTGCAACAGGTTCGATTGCTCTGGCTCTGATGATCCCTGCAGTGCTGATTGCTCTCTCAAGCTTCTTCACCTATGTAATGCGTGAGAATTAAGCGCGTTCAAACCAGATAGTAGCCAGGGGTGGCACTCGAAGAGTTGTGTAGAGATCGGTATCGACATCTACCGCAAATGAGTTATTGATGATTCCACTTCCGCCGTACTTAAGATCATCGGTATTAATTGTCTCTCGCCACACTCCAGCTGTTGGCATGCGCAGCGAGTAATACTCTTGAGGAACTGGTGAGAAGTTGGTAACGCAGACCAATGGATAGCCCGCATCTGACCAGCGGGTAAATGCGAGGATGTTATTTGCAGCATCATCTCCAACAATCCACTGGAAACCTTCAGGATTCGTATCTTTCTCCCACAGCGCTGGATGTCGCTTGTAGTTGAGGTTGATATCGGCAAGGGCTGCTTGGACTCCAGTGTGTTCGGCAAATTCGGTTAAGTGCCACTGAAGGCCAGTCTCTTGGTTCCACTCATCATTTTGAGCAAACTCTTGTCCCATAAAGAGCAGTTTCTTTCCAGGATGTGCCCACATAAATCCATAGAGCGCGCGGAGCGTTGCAAGTTTCTGCCAGCGATCACCAGGGAACTTATTGACCAAAGAGCCCTTGCCATGAACAACTTCGTCGTGGGAAAGAGGGAGCATAAAGTTTTCAGACCATGCATAGAGAATTGAGAAGGTAATCTCATTATGGTGATAGGCGCGATGAACTGGTTCGTGCTGGAGATATTCGAGGGTGTCGTGCATCCAGCCCATATTCCACTTAAAGCCAAAACCCAGACCATCACTTGATGTTTCGCGGGTGACACCTGGCCAAGCTGTGGATTCTTCTGCAATCATCATGATGCCCGGATGGTGCCTATAAGCAGTAGATGTCGCCTCTTGTAGGAGTTGAACAGCCTCAAGGTTCTCGCGTCCACCAAATTTATTAGGTAGCCACTCACCCTCTTTGCGTGAGTAATCGAGATAGAGCATCGATGCGACGGCATCAACGCGCAGCCCATCAATATGAAACTCTTCTAGCCAATAGAGAGCACTCGCAACTAAGAAGTTTCTTACCTCGTTGCGGCCAAAGTTAAAGATTAAGGTGCCCCAGTCAGGATGTTCTCCAAGGCGAGGGTCCTCATGCTCGTAGAGAGCAGAACCATCAAAGCGGGCTAGGGCCCATTCATCTTTGGGAAAGTGAGCAGGAACCCAATCAAGGATGACTCCGATACCCGCTTGATGGAGTGCATCTACCAAGAATCGGAACTCATCTGGTGTGCCAAAGCGTGCAGTGGGGGCGAAGAAAGATGTGACTTGATAGCCCCACGAAGGGCCGTAAGGATGTTCTGTTACGGGCAAGAACTCAACATGAGTAAAGCCCTGTGAGAGTAGGTAATCAACAAGCTCACTTGCGAGTTCGCGGTAGGTCAATCCTGGTCGCCATGAACCAAGATGCACTTCATAGACACTGACAGGAGAGCGCCATGGTTGAAAGTTGCTTCTTTCGGTGAGCCATTGGTGATCGCTCCAGTTGTATTGACTCTCATTGACAATAGATGCCGTCAGAGGTGGACACTCAGTCTGTCGCGCTAATGGATCAGCATGATCTACCCAACGCCCATCTTGTCCGCAGATCGCAAACTTATATCGGGTGCCTGCGCCGATATCGGCGATGAAGATTTCCCATATTCCTGAAGAGCCTTGTCGAACCATTGGGTTTGCAGATTTATCCCAGAAGTTGTGATCGCTGATGAGGCTTACTGATTGAGCATTAGGTGCCCACACAGAAAATGCGGTTCCTTGTAGCGCTCCATCGCCATCGCGGAGTACGTGAGCACCTAGTGCTGCCCACAGTTTTTCATGGCGACCCTCATTGATGAGATGGAAATCAAGCTCACCTAGCGTTGAGTAAGGATTGAGATAGCTAATTTCAGCGGCTTCATTGCGATCTTTGCTACTGCTCTTAAAGAGGCGCGAGAGGAAGCTCATGCGGTAATTCTAAAGCTTTACCTTTGCAATGTGAACGACTTTGCCAGATAACCTTGTTGGATCAAGACGCACATAGGTCTTTGGGCTCCACGTATATCGAGCAGAATCAACCAAATCGGTTACTTCAAAGCTTCCCTCTTTGATATCAAGGGCTGAAAAATCCCAATGAATCGTTGTCTCTTGGGCAAAGTTAGGATCAAGATTAACTACAACAAGGATGAGGTTATCGCCTTCACGCTTTGAATAGGCGATGATTTGATCGTTCTCGCAGTGATGGAAGTGAAGATTACGTAGTCGTTGGAGAGCAATATTCTCGCGACGAATCTTGTTGAGCACCGTGATAAATGGCGCAAGAGTCAATTGCTTCTTTGCAGCCGCATCCCAATCTCGCACCTTAATCTCATACTTTTCAGAATCTAAATACTCTTCGCCACCTTCTTTAAAGCGGCGGTGCTCATAGAGTTCATAACCTGCATACATTCCCCATGATGGAGTAAGTGTTGCAGCGAGTGCGGCGCGGATAGCAAAGATTGCTGGGTTTCCACTTTGAAGGTGGAAGGGCAAGATATCTGGAGTATTGACCCAGAAATTTGGCCTAAAGAAGCCAGAGCTTTGATGCGCCACCTCTTCACCATAGGCAGCGAGTTCTTCTTTAGATGTTCGCCATGTGAAGTATGTATATGACTGATGGAATCCAACCATTCCAAGTGCATGCATCATCGCTGGTTTAGTGAATGCTTCGGCAAGGAAGATGACATCAGGGGATTCACGTCTAATAGTGGCCATGACATCTGCCCAGAAGTGAAGTGGCTTTGTGTGAGGGTTATCCACACGAAATACAGAAATGCCCTTAGCAATCCAGAAGCGAAGAACTGCCAAAGATTCATTGAGAATTCCTTGATAGTCATTGTCGAAGTTGATCGGATAGATATCCTGGTATTTCTTTGGTGGGTTTTCCGCGTATGCAATAGTGCCGTCGAGACGATGGCTAAAGAATTCAGGATGCTCTCTCACCCAAGGATGATCAGGTGATGCTTGTAATGCGAAATCGAGTGCGATCTCAATCTTGTTCTTCTTCGCAGTTGCGACAAATGACTCGAAATCCTTCATGGTGCCCAGCGCTGGATTGATAGCCATATGGCCACCTTCTGCCCCGCCTATTGCCCAAGGAACACCTGGATCACTCTCGGTCGGAGTCAGCGTGTTATTGCGGCCTTTGCGGAAGGTCTTTCCAATGGGGTGGATTGGCGGCAAATACAGAATGTCAAATCCCATTGCAGCAATGGCTGGAATACGAAGAGATGCCGTTGCAAATGTTCCACTGGTGATAGATCCATCGGCGTTGAGCTTTGCCCCTTCGCTGCGCGGAAAGAACTCATACCAAGATCCAACAAGTGCACGTGGGTGATCTGAAAAAATAGGGAAGGTCGCTGTTCTATCAGCAAGCCTGCGGATTGGCTTGGCCAATACATACGCGCGAATCTCTTCAGTAGATGCAGCGGCAAAACGATCTATATGAGTCAGCTTCTCATTCTTAAGTGCAGCAACTGCACTCTTGCTCATTGCCTTTGCGCCTGCATCAAGTGCAACTAGCTCTTCAAAGAGTGCGATACCAATGTTGCACATCAGCTCTGGCTCAACACCAGCTTCAATTTTGATCTCTGCATCATGAAGCCAAGTTGCAAATGGGTGGTCATAGCTCTCAATAGAAAATGAATACTCACCGCGTCCAGGAATCGTGAGCTCTGCGCTATATCGATCTCCACCGTGCCAGATTGGCGACATAATTGAGCGAGAGATTTCTCTGCCGTGAGCATCAAGTAAGAGGGCATCTGCGCCAAGTGCATCATGGCCCTCGCGAAAAATGGTAGCTGAGATGGTAATTGTCTCGCCAGGTATTGCTTTAACAGGAACAGTTTCTCCCCCGAGATAAATAACGGGGGAGATATCTGTTACTGGAATTCGATTAATCAGCCTGAACCTTCGGTATTTCCTGCATCTGCCGCCATGACATCGAAGATACGGTACTTGTTAATTGCTTCGCTGACTAGAGATTCCTTAACTTCTCCTGCCTTTGCAAGCTGAGCAAGGGTCGCCACAACGATGGATTCTGCATCGACCTTAAAGTGGCGACGGAGAGCGCCACGAGTATCTGAAAGTCCGAAGCCATCTGTTCCAAGTGAGTAGAAATCATTCGGTACCCATGGGGCAATCTGATCTTGAACAGCGCGCATAAAGTCAGAGACTGCAATGACCGGACCTTGTGTGCCCGCAAGCTTAGAAGTGATATATGCACTCTTCTTCGCTGTTGGGTTGAGCAAGTTATGGCTATCGACAGCTAGGCCATCACGGCGGAGTTCATTCCATGATGTCACTGACCAGACAGAGGCTGAGACTCCCCAATCCTCTTGAAGGAGTCGCTGAGCCTTAAGAGCCCAGTTCACACCAACGCCCGATGCAAGGATCTGTGCATTCTTCTTGCGCTGCTTGGCACCTGGCTGCAAGAGATAGATACCACGGAGCAGGCCATCAACATCGAGATTGGCTGGCTCGGCAGGTTGCTGATATGGCTCGTTGTAGATGGTGAGGTAGTAGTAAATGTTCTCGCTGTTCTCGCCATACATACGACGGAGACCATCCTTAAAGATATGGCCAAGCTCGTATGCAAATGCTGGATCGTATGCAACGACTGCTGGGTTAGTTGCAGCGAGAAGATGTGAATGACCATCCTCGTGCTGAAGACCTTCACCATTGAGTGTTGTGCGACCGGCTGTTGCACCAAGGACGAAGCCTCGAACCAACTGATCAGATGCCGCCCAGAAAGCATCACCTGTGCGCTGGAATCCAAACATGGAGTAGAAGATGTAAAGCGGAATCATTGGTTCATCATGCGTTGAATATGAAGATCCAACTGCAGTAAATGATGCTACAGATCCTGCCTCATTGATTCCTTCATGAAGAATCTGACCTGATGTGGACTCCTTATATGAAAGGAGCAATTCACGGTCAACAGCTGTGTATTGCTGGCCGTGCGGTGAATAGATCTTTAATGATGGGAAGAGTGAATCAAGGCCAAAAGTACGAGCCTCATCAGGGATGATTGGTACGAAGCGGTGTCCGATACCTTCATCCTTCACAAGATCCTTGAGCATACGTACAAATGCCATCGTTGTAGCAATTTCTTGCTGACCAGAGCCGCGCTTTACAGACTCATAGACACTATCTGCTGGAAGCGGAAGCGGCTTTGAAGCTGTGCGACGACGAGGAAGTGTTCCACCGAGTTCTGCACGACGTTCTGCGAGGTACTTAGCTTCAACAGAATCTGCAGCAGGCTTGAAGTATGCAGGCGTGTATTTATCAAGTGCGCTATCAGGAAGTGGAATCTCAAGGCGATCACGGAATTCGACGATGTCTTCAAGTGTCATCTTCTTCATCTGGTGAGTTGAGTTACGTCCCTCGAAGTGTGATCCGAGTGTCCAGCCCTTGACTGTCTTTGCAAGGATGACCGTTGGCTTTCCATTCTTCTGTGTTGCCGCTGTATAAGCAGCAAAGAGCTTGCGGTAATCATGGCCACCGCGCTTGAGGTTCCAGATATCTGCATCAGAGTAATTTGCAACCATTGCTGCGGTGCGCGGATCTTTTCCAAAGAAGTGCTCACGAACGTAAGCACCTGATTCAGCCTTAAATGTTTGATAATCACCATCGAGAGTGGTGTTCATGATGTTTACAAGTGCACCCTCGCGATCTTGAGCCAGCAATGGATCCCAGCCACGACCCCAGACGACCTTGATGACATTCCATCCGGCGCCACCGAAGATTGATTCGAGCTCTTGAATAATCTTGCCATTACCGCGCACAGGTCCATCAAGGCGCTGCAAATTACAGTTAACAACGAAGGTCAGATTGTCGAGCTTCTCGCGTGAGGCTAAACCGATCGCACCGAGAGTATCGACCTCATCCATCTCGCCATCGCCAAGGAAAGCCCAAACGTTCTGGTCTGAAGTGTCCTTGATTCCGCGGTTGTGGAGGTAGCGGTTATAACGTGCTTGGTAAATAGCATTGAGTGGGCCAATACCCATCGACACAGTTGGGAATTGCCAGAAGTCAGGCATCAAACGTGGGTGAGGGTATGAAGAGAGTCCGCCACCTTGATGTGAAAGTTCTTGACGGAAACCATCGAGTT
>CAZXVL010000014.1:0-18772 GCA_964644425.1 uncultured Candidatus Planktophila sp. | reverse complement strand
GTAGATCCGATTCGCTTTAGATCTTCCCTTGAAAAACATCGTCAGCGTCAATAATCGTGTAGCTGTATCCCTGCTCTGCTAAGAAACGTTGGCGATTTTGAGCGAAATCTTGATCGATAGTGTCGCGAGAGACAACTGAGTAGAAACGCGCACCGCGTCCATCAGCCTTTGGGCGAAGAACTCTGCCTAGTCGTTGAGCCTCTTCTTGGCGCGAACCAAATGCTCCGGAGACTTGAATGGCAATAGTTGCCTCAGGTAGATCGATAGAAAAGTTTGCAACCTTAGAGACAACAAGGCATGAAATCTCACCGGTACGGAATTGTTGAAACAACTCTTCTCGCTCTTTCTGTGGAGTCGAACCTTGAATCACCGGCACACCCAAGGTCTCACCTAAGTCATCAAGCTGGTCGAGGTATTGACCGATGACAAGGATCTGCTCTTTTGCATGCAAGCTGACAAGCTCTTGAACAACATCGCGCTTTGTGCGCGTTGTGGCGCAGTAGCGATAACGCTCTTCTGGCTCTGCTGTCGCATATGCCAAACGCTCTGCTTCAGTGAGATTAACTCGAACCTCAATACATTCAGCCGGAGCGATATAACCCTGAGCTTCAATCTCTTTCCAAGGAACATCAAATCGCTTAGGGCCAATGAGTGAGAAGACCTCACCCTCCATGCCATCTTCGCGAACGAGAGTTGCAGTAAGTCCTAAACGGCGACGAGATTGAATATCTGCGGTGAAGCGAAAGATTGGAGCCGGAAGTAGGTGGACCTCATCATAAATAATGAGCCCCCAATCGTGGCTATCAAAGAGATCGAGGTGGGCATAGACGCCATTCTTCTTCTTGGTCATCACTTGATATGTGGCAATCGTGACAGGGCGAATCTCTTTCTTTGATCCTGAGTACTCGCCAATCTCATCTTCATTCAGAGTTGTGCGCTTAAGAAGTTCATCTCTCCATTGACGGGCAGCAACAGTATTTGTCACAAGAATCAGAGTTGTCGCCTTTGCATGTGCCATCGCAGCTGCGCCAACAATTGTCTTTCCTGCACCACATGGAAGGACTACGACGCCGGAACCGCCATGCCAGAAACCTTCTGCAGCATGCTCTTGATACTCGCGAATCTTCCAGCCATCTTGCTTGAGGTCAATTGGGTGAGCCTGGCCATCAACGTAGCCAGCGAAATCCTCAGCTGGCCAACCTAGACGCAAGAGAGATTGTTTAATTGCACCGCGTTGGCTTGGATGCACAGCAATTGTCTCATTATCAATACGAGGACCAAGAAGCGGAGCAATTTTCTTTGCGCGTATAACTTCTTCAAGAACAGCAGTATCAGTGGTTACCAAAATCAATCCGTGCACAGGATCTGCCTCAAGGCGAAGACGTCCGTAACGAGACATCTGTTCTGCAACATCAATGAGTAGCGCATGAGGGACTGCATAGCGCGAGTACTTAATGAGAGTATCAATCACCATCTCTGCATCATGTCCTGCAGCGCGCGCATTCCATAAACCCAAGTTGGTCAGGCGGTAGGTATGCATATGTTCTGGTGCGCGCTCAAGCTCTGCAAATGGCGCAATGGCGCGTCGACACTCAACCGAAAGAGGATGATCTATATCAAGGAGAAGAGTCTTATCGCTCTGGACAATCAGTGGCCCATCGCTCATGCGAGAAGCTCTTTGATTAGCGCATGAAGAAAATCGCTACGCTCCTGCATTGAAGAGAGCTTGACCCACTCGTGTGGTGCATGTGCGCCGCCCCCTACTGCTCCAAGCCCATCAAGGACTCGTGCACCTGTTGCTGCAGCAAAGTTTCCATCACTTGCCCCGCCTACCTCAGCACTTCCTAGTGGAGGCATACCAATTTCTGCAGCGACCTTTTCGGCAATCGCATAAAGCTCGGCTGTTGAAGATGGCTGTAGCGGTGGACGATTGAGTCCGCCTGTAACTTCAATACGTGCTCCAGCAATTGTTGAAGGGAGATTCTTAACAGCTGCATCCACGCGAATCAGCTCATCTTGTGAAAATGATCGAACATCAATATCGAGCACCGCTAAATCTGGAACAGTATTTGTAGTGTTACCAGAGTGCAGAGTGGTCGGAACGACAGTGGTTCCAAAACTAGGATTTTCTAGTGCAGCAAGTGCAAGAACGATATGTGCAATCTCTGTCGTTGCGTTGATGCCCTTCTCTGGCTCTAGCCCTGCATGAGATGCAAGCCCATGAGCTTTGATTTGATACATCGCAGTTCCTTTGCGACCTGTCTTCACCTTGCCATCTAGTGATGCTTCAAGCACGAGAACTGCATCCGATGTTGTCGATAGCTCTTTAATGAGAGCTTTCGAAGCATGGCTTCCAGTCTCTTCATCAGTGGTTGCAACAAGTGCAACATCGCCTTCAATACCTTTGAGTGCAAAGAGCGCCTGGATAAATCCTGCCTTCATATCAAAGACACCAGGGCCTTTAATGACATCGCCCTCAACGCTCCAGAGCGGTTCGAATGATCCAATCGGCCAGACTGTATCGAGGTGAGCAAGAACTAATACACGCGGATGTTCGCTACCCCACCAAAAGACCGGGCGTCCTTCTATCTCTTTAATTTGTGCAGGCTTTCCAAGAACGCGTGTGGCGATATCACTTGCAAGCAATACAACAGAGCGGCAAGCAGGCAGATCCTCGCTTGGAGATTCCAGACGAACGAGTGCTTCTAGCTCAGCCAACATAGGGCTAAGTCTGCCGTATTCTTCCAACTTCGCGCTTGTCATAGCGTTGCCACCCCAGTAATTCTCGGGATTCTAAAGGTCAAGACCTCGCCAGTTGCATGGTCTTTTGCTTGAAGAGAGCCTGCTGAGACACTGATGGGGTCGATGATGCGATGAGAGACCATTCCATTGTTATCTGCATAACCAATGGAGAGGGATTTATTGGGGGTTTCACGTAAGTGTTTTGTCAGCAGATCAAGAGTTTCATTTGCAGTTGATCGAGGAAGCGCACCGAGAGCATCTGCAGAAAGACCACGGAGAGTGCTCTGCTTAGCACTTGACTTTTCACCAGTGCGAATCGTACGAAGAGCGATTTCAAGGAGTTGCTCTTCAGGTGCTTCGAATTCACCAATAATCCGAGGTGGTCGCGCCTTTGTCTGAGCTCGTTGAATACGAGGGCCAGATAACAACAAGCCCTGCGAATCTTCACCTGCAGGTAGGTAACCAGCAGATCGCAAGACATTCATCACATCAGCGGCGTCGTGAGAGGAGATCATTACCTCCGGTGCAATACGACGCAAGCCAAGTGATTCAACCTTCTTATCCTTAAGAATTTGTGTAATTAGCGCGCTATCTTCGCAACGAATAAAGGATGAGGTATTTCCCACACGGAGCTTTCCATGCTTCTTTGAAATATCACCAATCAAATACTCAAGTGGTTGCGGCACTGGAGTCTTTGATGCCTTCTTCAAGAAGGCGAGAATCTCTTCTCCTGTGCGGCCATGATCTAAGCCTCGGCGAAGTGAAGCCTCTGAGAACCTAAATACTGTTGCGGCTCCTCGCGATTCGATATCTGCGATCAGATCAAGTTCTTGCGACATCTCATGCTCTAGTGGTCCCGGTGCAATTGCTGTGTTATCACTTTGGATAAGTATGTGATCAACGCTCTTGGGCAGATCGCTATCTATCTCTGAAAGCTCGTCACCAGAGAGAAGAGCTAAGCCATAGGTGGAGATTGCTCCTTGACCTGTGATTCCAAGCCACTCTGCCTCACGCAATGTCCAATGGATGTAATCAGCCGGAATTCCACCTGTTCGGCGATATGGCAGTCTCCATTGCGCAGCAGCTACTACAGAATCTGATGTGGGCGCAATTGATGGGTTATCACTTAAGAGTGAGAGAGTGAGTTTTCGAATCGTTGCCGCAGTGCTGCGATCAAGCTCTGGACCCAAAGGCGCGACGCTCTTGCTCCCATCTCGATTCACCAGCCCACTCAATCGAGATGTGATGAGCCATGAGGAGAGAATCTGCTCCCACTTACGAGAAGCACTCTGGCCCAACCAAATATCAAATTGGTGCGTTGGAAGAATTCGATCATCTCCCTCGATTGTTAACAAGCCGCTGATGAAAGCACATTCCATAATGAAGGCAGCACACTCTTCCTCTACACCTAAATGATGTGAGAGATCTCGAAGATCGCGGATTCCGAGCCCACCTGCTTTAATCGCCGTTGGTGGCTCTTGTCCCCAGAAATTGAGCAGCTCTTCAATCCATCGCAGAAAAGTTGTGACATTTGCAATCGCTGCCAACTGAACGCTCTTTGCCTCAATCTTTCTTCCTGTCAGGACAGGTTCTGAAATGAAAAGGTCGCGATGAATTTTATTTCCACGAAGTGCGATGGCAACTTCGCGATGAAGAACAACTGTCTGTTGATTAATTGGAGAAACAAAGCCTTGCTCTAACAGCCAAGCAAGTCCTGGATTGGGTTTCTTTACATCTGCAACGGCGCCACGTGGCGGACCCCAGACCATGGCATCGAGAACTTTCTTTGATGCAGCTGGCGCAGAATCTAAATCTTTAAGCTTTAACTTCTTTGCTGCAGCCGGGCCAAGGCCAGCGACTTCATTACCCAAAACTTCGCGCAGATTGCTTGGCAAGTGATATCCATCGCTAGCCATATAGATAAGTGCGCGCTCGGTAAGGGCCGGAATAACGAATTTTGCTGATTTATCTGTGCAGGCGAGAAGTTCCTTCTCAGAGAAAGGTTCATTTAAAACTGCTGCTGCTTCGAGAACTTGTAGTTGCCATTTATTGAGTGAATCAACTGCGCGAACAAGGCTCGGAATTGATGAAGCTCTCACCGCCAGGCTTGCGATATCTGCTGGAACTGGGTTGATCAGCTCTGCTCGAAGTTGGAAAAGGCGCAGCAACGCACCGTCATCGAGGGTGCGCAGATAATCTGCATAAGAGCGAATTTCCATAACCTGCCTACATTAGCGGGGTTAAGGGTGTGGTGGCGAATTGCTTAGCTGCGCCTACGTGGCATAAAGAAGGCAGCCAGCGCAGCGATGCGGCTGACAGCGGGCCCTAAGAGACGATTGATCACTCGAATTCGACGGAAATCATGGATTGGCCATCCCTCAGCGAGGGCTTTGATTCGAAGAAGGGCATCAGGGTTGATAGCTGATGGATTTCCAACGGCATTGAGAAGTGGAACATCATTGTGACTATCTGAATATGAGAAAGATTGCGAAAGATCATAACCGCGTTCAGCTGCAAGAGCTCTCACTACAACTGCCTTCTCATTTCCATGCAATAACTTTCCATCAAGCTCACCGGTGTATACGCCATCTTCAATGCAGACTCGACTTCCAAGTGCACCAGTCAATCCCAAGCGAGTAGCGATGATATTTGCCATATCTTGAGGAGCTGCAGTTACCAACCAGACATCGACTCCATCATCCATATGGCGATGAGCAATCTCATATGTTCCTTGCCATAACTTTGGTGAAACGTATTCGTCGTAGATCTCTTCACCTAATGCGAGGATTTCAGAGACCTTATGACCTCCCACAAAATCTGTAGCTGCTTTTTGATAGCGCTCAATAACTTCAGTTTTTTCGGTGCCGGTCATGCGAAAGCGAAGGTTGGCTACGACAAAGCGAGAAATGTCGGCCTTTGTAAAGAAGCCGCGTTGATACATCCCCCTTCCCAGAAAGTAGAGAGTGGACCCTCGAACGAGGGTGTTATCTACATCAAAGAAGGCGGCCCGCTTAGGAGTGAGCGCCATGTCACTACCCTAGTCACAAACTCCTCTATCGCGCGCTTTATGCTTAACCCATGAGTTCAACAGTCCATGTAGTCCGCCACGGCGAGGTAGAAAATCCAGAGAAGATTCTCTACGGCCGCCAACCTGGATGGCGCCTGTCTGCTCGTGGCCAAGAGATGGCAGAAGTTCTCGGTGAGTGGTCGAAGTCAATTAATCTCGGCGCTCTTCATGTCTCACCGTTGCAGCGAGCACAAGAGACAGCGGCTCCCATTTCTCGCGCGCATGGAATCGAGATTCATACTGATGAGAGATTGATTGAAGCAGCAAATGTTTTTGAAGGTAAGCCCTTTGGTCTCGGAGATGGAGTCTTGCGCCGTCCCTCTGCATGGCGTTATCTCTACAACCCATTTAAGCCATCATGGGGCGAACCGTATGAAGAGCAGATTTCTCGAATGCTTGCTGCAGTCTTTGATGCTAAGAAGGCAGCAGGAGATAAGGATGCAATTGTTGTCTCTCATCAATTGCCAATTTGGATTCTTCGAAGTGCGATTGAAAATCGTCGCCTGATTCATGATCCACGCAAACGTGAATGCACATTGGCGTCTGTGACTTCAATTCACTTTGATGATGAAGGACTGATCTCTGGAACTTCATACTCTGAACCCGCTAAACACCTACTACCTCCAAAGTAATTGAGTCGACGATGAAGAAGATTGTGATTGCACTCGCTGGCCTTCTTCTCATTTCTGGTTGCGGCAATTCAGGAAGCAGTACAGCGGCCGAAGATTTTGTCGCTGGAAATGGAGCCACAACATATGTGGCGATTGAAGATCGCATTGCTGCTCCTCAAATCGGTGGAATGACATTGCTCGGAGTTAACTATGAGCTGCCACAGAATCAAATTGCTGTCGTTAATGTGTGGGCATCATGGTGTGCACCATGCAGGGCAGAGGAGCCAACTCTTGCTGCTCTCACTGTGAAGTATCCAGACGTCAATTTTGTAGGAATTCTTACACGAGATAATCTCGTTAATGCTGAGGCATTCGTTCGAAAGCGCAATTCTCCTTATCCAACACTGATTGATGATGCACTTTTAATTGGTTTCAGTAAGTCGCTTCCAGCAAATGCAATCCCATCGACAGTTGTGCTGGATAAGAATGGTTTAGTTGCAGGACGAATCTCAGGAATCGTCACGATTGCTTCGCTATCAGAGCTCATCGATAAGGTGGCATCGGAGTGAGAGACTTTGTAGTTGAACAGTTAATGAGCGGAACCCTCATCGCTGCTTTACCCATTGCAATCATCGCCGGTCTGATTTCATTCTTATCTCCATGCGTGCTTCCTCTTGTTCCTGGATATGTCGCCTACGCAACAGGCTTCTCTGCTACTAAAGGCAAAGTCTTTCTCGGTTCTTTGCTATTTGTATTTGGATTCACCTTCATCTTTACCTCCTACGGACTCGCATTTGGTGGACTCGGCAGCCGAATTAGCGTTCATGAAGAGTTGATCACTCGTCTTTTGGGAGTAATCACCATTGCGATGGGCGCGATATTTCTGGGGCTCTTTCCTTTTGCTCCCACATTTTCACCTAAGCTATCAACGACTGGCGGAATCGCCGGAGCCCCAATTCTCGGATTTCTCTTTGGCCTTGGATGGACGCCATGTATTGGCCCAGCACTTGCAACAGTTCAAACATTGGCCTTCACAGAATCCAGTGCCGTCCGTGGTGCAGTACTTTCGATTGGATACAGCATCGGTTTAGGTGTTCCATTTATCCTCTCAGGACTCTTTTTAGATAAGAGCAAGCGGACTCGAGCATTCTTAGTAAGCAAGGGGAAGGTCATCTCAATGATTGGTGGTGGTGCACTGATTCTCATTGGTCTGGCACAAGTTCTTGGTCTCTGGACAGAGATGATGTATTCACTGCGCTCCCTCATCTCAGGATTTGTGCCGGTGATCTGATGAGCAATGTAGAGATCCCAGAACTCGGCATCGGCGGCCTAGCCCGTTTTGCGTGGCGACAGCTCACAAGTATGCGCACGGCGCTGATTCTTCTGATGATGATGGGAATAGCCGCTATTCCTGGCTCCTTGATTCCTCAAAGAGGATCTAACCTCATGGCAGTCCGTGACTTCATTGCAAATAATCCGGAGAGAGCAATCTGGTATGAGAGATTTTCGCTCTTTGATGTCTACTCATCACCATGGTTTAGCGCGATTTATATTTTGCTCTTTATATCCCTTATTGGCTGTGTGCTTCCACGCACCGTTGAGCACTTTCATGCAATGCGTGCGGAGCCACCTGCAACACCCAAGAACCTTTCTCGCCTTGAGTACCATCAAGAGTTCACCTCAGATGAAGAGGCAATGACACGTGCTGGCACGTGGTTGAAAGCTAATCGCTTCCGCATCCGCCATGAAGAGGGATCAATTTCGGCTGAGAAGGGATATCTTCGCGAAACCGGCAATCTCCTCTTTCATCTCTCTCTTATTCTGATCCTTATTGGTGTCAGCTTTGGTTCACTCTTTGGTTTAAAGGGCGAAGCAATTGTTAATCAGGGAGAGCGTTTCATTAATCTTCCAACAAGTTATGACAACCTCACTCTTGGAAAGCTTACTCAGGATTCAGATCTGACTCCATTTGCTATCACGGTAGATAAATTCGTTGCGACCTACAATCCAAAGACAAATATGCCAATGGATTATGAGTTAACTGTGACTACTACTGATTCAGATGGTCAGAAATCCCAGATAGTTAAGGTCAATAAACCATTAACATTTGGAAGTACTCGCGTTTATCTTCAGGCAAATGGCTACTCTCCAATTGTGACTGTTCGCGAAACCAGCGGCCAAGTTGTATTTCAGGGACCGGTTCCATTCCTGCCGCAAGATGGCAATCTGCGTTCCATTGGTTCAATTAAAGTTCCTGATTCAAACCCTCAGATTGGATTTGTCTCATCACTTCTTCCAACATATGCGCGCAGTGAAGACAATGGTGGAATCTCGATATACCCAGAGCTACTTGATCCAAAGCTTCTCTTCTCGGTATGGACCGGTGACTTAGGCCTTGATTCGGGTGAACCGCAATCTGTCTATCGGATTGATACAACTGATATGACCAACCTTGGTTTGGGTTCTTTGAAAGTAGGAGAGACCTTTGAATATCCGGGAGGATCTATCAAGCTTGAAAGCATTATTCCCTGGGTCAATCTTCAGATTGTGGAGGATAAAGGAAAGGGATATTCACTAGCCGGTGGTACAGCGGCTGTTTTGGGGTTGATCTCATCACTTTATGGGCGTAGACGTCGTATCTGGATTCGGGTAAATGGTTCTCAAGTTGAAGTTGCTGGACTATCAAAGAACAATGCTCCTGGGCTTGAAGAAGAGATGAACGAATTTGTCGCAGCGATAAAGGGGAAGAAGTAAATGCAGACCACATTGGCGTATGTATCTAACTACTGCGTATATGTAGCGATGGCTCTCTTCGCACTTGCTTTCTTGGCGCATGCATTTGAGACAGCTTGGGCAGTTCGCGCACCGCAAGTTGCTGATACAACTGAGGGCAACTTAGCGACAAAGACTCTTGATAGATCTCGCACTGAGAAAGCAGCACGTGTGGCTACCGCGATGATTGTGCTCGGAACAGTTGCGCTCTTGGCGGGAATCATTGCCCGAGGCATTTCAGCCGGCCATGCTCCATGGGGCAATATGTATGAGTTCTCCATCACGGGCGCATTTGCATTCTCGGCAGCCTACTTAATGGCTCTACGAAAGTACGATATCCGTTGGCTTGGTGTATTCATCTCCTTCTCTATCTTGATTGCATTAGGTACTGCAATCACTCTTCTCTATCGCGATAGCGCACCTCTTGTTCCAGCCCTCAAATCCACGTGGCTTGTAATCCACGTTGCAGCTGCGATTATCTCCGGCGGCGTCTTCTTGCTCTCTAATGTTATTGCTGGTGCATACCTCTATCTCGAGCGTTACGAAGAGATGGGCATTCGCCCTCTATGGGCACATCGCATTCCATCACTTGAAGTGCTGGATCAATTGTCATATCGCCTTGTTGCTTTTGTTTTTCCACTCTGGACCTTCTCAGTCATTGCCGGAGCAATTTGGGCAGAGAGTGCGTGGGGTCGTTATTGGGGCTGGGATCCAAAAGAGACTTGGGCATTTATTACCTGGGTTGCATATGCGGCATACCTACACGCACGTGTCACTGTGGGATGGCGTGGTCGTCGCGCTGCTTGGCTCTGCATATTCGCAGGCTCAACATTCTTATTTAACTATGTTTATGTCAACGTCTGGGGTACTGGAAAGCATACGTACTCAGGACTTGATAGCTAAAGATTAATTAAAGTCCGCGCAAGAAATCTGGATCGTCATCGGGTGGAATCTGACGTGGCTTTGGCTTCTTTGTTGGGCGATTAAATGTTGTACCGCCACGCTTTCCTTGACGACCTGCAAAGAGATAGAAGATTGATCCAAATGTTCCAAAGAGGAAGATGATCAGAAGCCAGCCCCACTTTGGGAACTTCTTAAGTTCTGTGTCATCGCGCATTGCACACTCAACAAATGCGTAGAGAGTCAATACCGCTGATATGACGACGAGAATTCTAAGCATGGCTTAATTCTAGTGCGATTGTCAGAAGGATGGCATACCGAAGCTGAAGTTGACCGGTCTTAGCAAGCAGTGGAATCAAGTCACGGCCTTGGATATTGCTCAGAACCCCTTTAACCAGGGTAAATGAAGTAGGCAGAGTTGCCAGCGTCAGAAGCGTCCATGGTCGTAGAAGTGCGAATGTGGAGAGATAACCAAGAGCAATAAGGAAGAGGAAGAAGTAGCGAGAGGGGCGATCTCCCATACGCACTGCGAGAGTCTTCTTACCCGCTGGCAGATCTAGTGCCCGATCCCTGATGTTATTGATTGCAAGAAGTGCACATGAGAATGCACCCATCGAGATTGAAACTAGAAGTGAATCAACTGTGATCTCATCTGTCTGAACATAGTAAGTGCCAACAGTTGCAACCACGCCGAAGAAGATAAAGACAAAGAGTTCGCCAAGGCCTAGATAACCATAAGGATTCTTTCCACCGGTGTAACCCCATGCAGCAAGAATTGCAAGGAAACCTATGGCGATTAGCCACCATGTAGTCATTGCAGCGAGAGCAAGACCAGCACATGCACCGATTCCAAATGAGATAAATGCAGCTCGCTTTACTGATGCAGGAGTAGCTAGCCCTGCTGCAGTAATGCGAAGAGGGCCAACGCGATTGGCATCAGTTCCTCGGATCCCATCTGAGTAATCGTTGGCATAGTTAACCCCTACCTGAAGGCTAAGACTGACAAGAAGTGCAAGGAGTGCAGGAATTAATTCACTCTCGTTTCCAGCAAGAGCTGTGGCAACAAGAACCGGTGCAACAGCTGCTGGCAGCGTCTTTGGACGAGCACCAAGTACCCACTTATTCATCAGATTCTCCTTGCCAGCTCTGCACGGTCAACCTTGCCGATACCCAATAGTGGCAGCTGTTCTACATATATAAACTTCTTAATCTTGGCAGCTGCGCCTATCTCTCGCTCCAGCACCTCTTGAATAGAACTCTCAATCGAGGAATCAGAGCCCACAATCGCAGAACAAATTGCCTGTCCCCATTGCGCATCAGCAACTGCAAAAGAAGCTGCTTGAATGTTAGGGAAGTGATTGGAAATTACCTTATCGATTGCAGCGAGTGAAACGTTTTCTCCACCAGTGATCACCACATCATCAATGCGTCCATCGACAGTCAAATGTCCACCGACGTATTGTCCAAAGTCAGATGTGTAATACCAACCATCTGCACTTTGCAGAGTGAGATCAGGGTTTAGATATGAGTGTGCAAGAGTCTTTCCACCTATGGCAATTCGTGATTGCTCATCTACCTTAACTTCAACTCCATCGAGTGGTGTTCCGTTATAGACGCATCCGCCGGAGGTTTCAGATGATCCGTAGGTTTCAATAACAGTAATGCCTGCATCCTCTGCAGAGCCTCGCATTTCCTCCGAGAGTGCAGCGCCGCCAACTAGCACCGCCCTACAACCTTGCAAGTGCTCGAGAAGATTGTCATCACCGTTAAGCGCTCGATATAGCTGTGTTGGCACAATGGATGTGAAATCTACTTGAGGAAACTTTCCTTCAAAGCCAATGAGATTTGCTGGCGTTGTTCCGGATTCAAGAGAACGAATCAGAACATTTACCCCAGCTATGTGATTTAGTGGTAGCAAGAGGGACCAGGTAGATCCGAGCTCTGCACCTAGAAAGTGATTTGAAGCCTTGGCGCTGGATAGCAGAGCACCTGCCGAGAGCCCCACCTCTTTGGCAACTCCACTACTTCCTGTTGTGGAGACAATTAAGGCGATACGGGGATGAACCGTTGTTGCAGAAATTGGCGAAAGTGCGAGGGCTGGGCCATCAGAGACCAAGGCCTTGGCGATACGCGCCATTAGTTCGCCAAGTGTCCATGCGGGATCGAGTTGGCGAACTTCTCTTTCGTGTGACCTTTGCTCCATTGCCCCCGTAGGCTATCGCCCGTAGTCGACAATGGAGGAATCGTGAGCAAGCCCATTAAGCGTGATTTTGGTGACCGGAGCATCCCTGCCTGGAAGACCGCCCGTGGTGGCGAGAATTTCACAGATATCAAATATGAAGCAGCCGATGGAATGGCAAAAATCACCATCAACCGCCCCGAGGTGCGTAATGCATTTCGCCCTCAAACAATTATTGAGTTAAAGGCAGCATTTGATTTAGCACGCGATAACTCTGAAGTTGGCGTCATTATCTTTACAGGTGAAGGAAGCGAAGCTTTCTGTTCTGGCGGAGACATTTCAGTTCGTGGTGATGATGGTTATGTGGGCGATGACGATCTCGGCCAGCAAGGAATGGGACGCCTGAATGTTCTCGACCTACAGGTTCAGATCCGGCGCACGCCAAAGCCAGTTGTTGCAATGATTGCAGGATGGGCAATTGGTGGAGGACATGTTCTCCATGTTGTCTGCGATATATCTATCGCTGCAGATAATGCAAAGTTTGGACAGACAGGTCCAATGGTTGGTTCATTTGATGGCGGATATGGTTCAGGTTTGCTTGCGCGCAATGTTGGCCAAAAGAAAGCTCGCGAGATTTGGTTTATGACTCGTCAATACGATGCACAAGAAGCGCTCGATATGGGTCTTGTAAACACAGTCGTTCCTTTAGCAGAGCTAGAGGCAGAAACAGTTTCATGGTGTCGTGAGATGCTTCAGAATTCACCGATGGCCCTTCGTCTACTAAAGGCGAGTATGAATGCTGCCGATGATGGTCTTGCAGGAATTCAACAACTTGCAGGCGATGCCACACTGCTCTTCTACTTAAGCGAAGAGGGCCAAGAAGGACGCGATGCCTACAAAGAGAAGCGCAAGCCTGACTTTGGAAAGTTCCCCCGTCGCCCATAGCAGCGGTCATCCGTAATGATGTTTGATCAACTTCTCTCGACTATGCGCGTTGTTGCGCTACCAATGAAGACCAACTTCAGAGGCGTCACAACGAGAGAAGTTGCACTATTTCAAGGTGAATACGGGTGGGCAGAGTTCTCGCCATTTCTTGAATATGACGACTACGAGTCTTCATTCTGGCTTGCCTGCGCAATAGAGGCGGCAACGACTGCTCGACCTGCTTTGAAGAGAAGCGCGGTGGCTGTTAATGGAACTATTCCTGCGACAAATGAGAAGAAAGTAATTGATGAGTTAGTCGCCTCTTATCCAGGGGTAATGACCTTCAAGGTAAAGGTGGGGGAGAACCTCGCAGAAGATATTCTTCGTTTAGCGCGGATTCGATCTCTAGGGCGAAAGATCAATATTCGAATCGATGTTAACGGTTCTTGGAGTGTTAAAGAGGCGCTGACAAATCTCTATGCAATGTATGAAGAGGTTGGTCCATTCGAATATGTTGAGCAGCCCTGCGCAACGATTGAGGAGATGCGCGAACTCAAGGCGAAGTGCCATATCCCATTAAAGATTGCTGCAGATGAAGTTCTTCGAAAAGCAGAAGATCCATTTTCCATAGACTTAACCGGTGCCGCAGATGTATTGATGCTTAAAGTGCAGCCATTGGGTGGAATCAAAAGATCACGTGCGCTTGCCGAGCACCACAAACTTCCAGTTGTTGTCTCAAGTGCACTCGAAAGCGCGGTGGGTATTCACTATGGACTGACTTTGGCTGCCAGCTTTGATCAGCTCGAGTACGACTGTGGACTTGCAACTGGCTCCCTAGTCTCACGCGATGTGGCGAAGCTGCCAATCGTTGATGGTGCAATTCACCTTGACGATTTAGAGATCAAGGGTGATTTAGATATCAAGCTCGATGGCCTTGATGTCTCAGCAGAACGCTATGAATGGTGGAAGAATCGAGCCATGCGATGTGCGGAGCTGCTTTCATGAATTCTTCAACAACTCTTGCACGCACAATTGTTCGCCAGATTCTTGAAGCTGGCATCAAAGATGTTGTCATCTCACCAGGTTCTCGAAATGCGCCACTCTCGATTGCCTTCTATCAAGCATCTGCAAAGGGTTTGATTAATCTTCATACTCGAATCGATGAGCGCACAGCAGCATTCTTTGCTCTCGGCATCGCAAAAGCGAGTAAGCGCCCCGTCCCGATTGTCTGCACTAGTGGAACAGCGGTAGCTAATTACCATCCAGCAATTCTTGAGGCATCACACTCCAATCAGCCGCTCTTAGTCATGACAGCTGATCGTCCTGCAGAGTTGCGTCGGACAGGATCAAATCAGACAACAGAACAGGCACGCATCTTTGGAAAGGCAGTCCGCTACTTCGCAGATATATCTGGCGCTGCCTATCCCATGGAGCTTCCATTTAACTCATTAAAATCTGGTCCAGTTCATCTCAATATTCAATTTACTGAACCGCTTAGCCCTGATGACGATAGTGATTGGTTGGCCAGTGTCGGCAACAAGCCCCCTCATGAGCTCAACCAGAAGAGCCCAGGTACTCTCTATACAAAATCAACTCGTGGGATATTAGTTATTGGCCACGATCGCGGCGGCCTTGAACTCGATGCAGTCAAGAGTTTTGCACAATCACTTGGCTGGCCAGTGATTGCAGAAGATCCACTCTCTTTCCCTGATGCAATTTCACATGCAAGCATCTTCCTGACATCTCCATCAATTACAGAAGAACTCTCACCAGATACAGTCGTCGTCATTGGCCGTACAACGCTATCCAGACCCATCAATCGCATTATTAACTTAGCTCGCAAGACGATTGTTATCGATCCACGAATGTTGACCGTAGATACTGATCGCCATGCAGATCAGAAGTTCACAGCGCTACCCATAGTCGAGTTTGCTGGATTTGATCCTGAGTACTCACAGCGCTGGAGCAAGTACGCGGAGCGGGCGGCTAAGTTAGTTGCAGATCTTTCAACATGGAGTGAAGCAACTGTTGCCCGAGATATATCTGCTTCATTGCCAAAGGAGACAACTGTCTTTGTATCATCCTCACGCCCTATAAGAGATATCGAAGGTTTTGCATCTCCTCGCGCAGGTCTAGAAACCTACGCCAACCGTGGACTTGCCGGCATTGATGGCAATATCTCAACGGCGCTCGGAATCGCATCTCAACGTAAATCAACAGTTGCAGTGCTTGGCGATCTCTCGTTCTTGCATGACATCACAGGATTGATACATCACGAAAAAATCAACCTAAAGATTGTTGTAATCAATAACAATGGCGGCGGAATCTTCTCAACGCTGAGCCATCGTGGGGTTGAAGGTTTCGAAGAAGTCTTTGGAACTCCTCATAACTTAGATCTCATCAAGATTGCCTCAGCATTTGGTTTATCAACAACAACTGTTACCGATCGAGATCAACTCAAAGCAGAGATTTCTAAGCCTGCCGAAGGCCTTTCATTGGTCGTCGTAGAGGTTCCAGATCGCGATGCGAATGCGGAGAACTTGCAGGCAATCTTTAAATCTGTTGAATCAATGTAGAGCAGAGCGCATAGCAGCGAACTTCGCATTACTTTCGGCGAGCTCAACCACAGGATCAGAACCTGCAACGATTCCACAGCCTGCAAAGATACGAATCTGATTGTCGGTAATTTGCCCAGAACGAAGTGCGATTCCGAGTTCGCCATCTCCACGAGCATCAATCCACCCCACAGGACCGGCGTAGCGACCCCGGTTCATGCCTTCAATCTCATCGATCAGATCAAAGGCAAGGTTGCGAGGAGTGCCGCAGACCGCCGCAGATGGATGAAGGCTTTTTAAGAGTGCAAATGCGTCGACTTGGCTCTTGGACTCGAGGAGTGCTCCAGTTACATCTGTGGCCAGGTGCATCACGTTAGCTAAGTGAAGAACAAATGGAACATCAGGAACGTTTGTTGAAGAACAGAATGGCTCTAACGCTTCCGCAACTGAACGCACCGCGTACTCATGTTCCTCAAGATCTTTAGAAGAACGAGCGAGAGATCCAGCAAGTGCGAGATCTTTTTCATCATCTCCGGTGCGAGGAATTGTTCCTGCTAGAACGCGCGAAGTGACCATTCCGCGCGACAAGCGAAGAAGTAGCTCTGGTGTTGCACCAATAAGCCCATCGACAGAGAAGACCCAAGTTGCTGGATAGTTCTTTGCAAGCTCTTGAAGTATTGGTCGTGCATCAATTTTTCTCCCTGTACTGGCAACAAGATCTCGCGCCAATACAACTTTGTCGATGCTCGACTCTTCAATTTTGACAATGGCTTGCGCAACTCGATCTCTCCATTGATCTTCAGAGAGAGTGCCTTCACTCCAGAGAAAATTCTGTGACTCAAATGTCTCTGCACTATCGAAAAGCGATGGTTGCGGACCTTCACCAATCCAGGTAATCCAGGAGTTTCCACCTTTTGTGCCAACGACAACGCGAGGAATAACCGCAACAGACTCTTCATTGCGATCAAAGCTAAAGGATGTGAATAGAACCGGTCCGGTACCACTGCCGTGTACTGAGTTAGAGATTGAGAAACTCTCTAATTGCTGGTGCCACCAAGTGCGCACTTGCTCAAAGCGATCTCGCCCTGAGACTTGAATTGATGCGTACTCACCCCAGCCCACTAAGCCTTCGCCCCCGCGTACCCATGAATATTGCGGTTCGCTAGGAAGCAACTGCAGCAATGGCAGATGAGAACCAATGCGATTGGTTGTTACGGGGATAAGTGTGGGCATTAGCGGTTGAGGGTGCGTGCAATCTTTCGCCAAATAAGTGGGAGTGAAGTTCCAACAATTGCAATCTTGAGGGCCTCACCGATAATAAATGGAGTCAATCCAAGAGAGATTGTCTTTGACCATGTGAGATCAAGTGAGTAATGCAACCAAGTAAGTCCAAAAGCAAAGATCGTAAATGTTCCGGCGAGCAGCGCTGGATAGGAAGTAATAAAACGTTGATCAGCGCGACGATCTGCCAAGTAACCAAGAAGGGCTGAAGCAACCAACATTCCTACTAGGTAGCCACCAGTTGCTCCTAAGAGGCGATCAAGTCCATGGTTAGGAGCAGTTGCCGATGGAGCAAAGAGTGGAGCTCCTGCAACACCTGCAAGAAGGTATGTGGCAAATGTTGCTAAGCCAAGGCGAGCGCCATAAGTAGTTCCAACTAGGAGAACGGCGAGAGTCTGACCGGTGACAGGAATTGGAGAACCAGGTACCGGAATTGATACCTGAGCCATAGCTGCAATAAATGCGGTTCCACCGAGAATGAAGAGGGCATGAGTCACTGCTGTGCTACGTGGCACTGCAGCCGAGCGAAGTGTTGCAATCGATGATGTCATCAAAGCCTCCTACCGGATTAAAAGTTGTGTGCAGAGCCTACTCTCAGAGAGAATACCTCCATGTCACGCGCCGATCGCTCACGCTCTAAAAAGAGTGGCTTCCGAGCAGAACTCGATAAGAACCCTGCAGAAGTCGCCGCCATGTTCGATGGTGTTGCTAAGCGCTATGACCTCGTCAACGATATTTTGAGTCTGGGCCAGACTAAGCGCTGGCGCAAGAAGGTCACCAAGATCATCGCCCCGCATGAGGGGATGGAAATTCTTGATATGGCAGCCGGTCCTGGGGCCAGCTCTGAGCCGCTGGCAAAGGCGGGGGCCAAGGTCACATCAGCTGATTTCTCACAAGGAATGCTCGATGCAGGCCGCAAGCAGCGCCCATACCTGAATTTTCAGCTCGCCGATGCGCTCAATCTCCCCTTTGGAGATAACTCCTTCGACCTCTACACGATCTCATTTGGCCTTCGAAACACCCATAAGACCGAGCGAGCGCTCCAGGAGGCCCTTCGGGTCGTCCGCCCAGGCGGGAGATTGGTCGTTGTGGAGTTCTCAGCCCCTACTTGGCGTCCGTTTCGCACCATTTATACCAATTACCTTATGAGCGCCCTGCCTTGGGTTGCCAAAAAGACCTCATCTAATCCCGATGCCTATGTTTATCTCGCTGAATCCATCAAGGCATGGCCAGATCAGGCGGCGCTCGCCTCCATTATCGAGGGCTCTGGCTGGAGCGGGGTCGAAGTGAAGAATTTAACAGGCGGAGTTGTCGCAGTTCACACGGCGGTAAAGCGTTAGCGATTTCGTCAATCGGGGTTAGACCCTAGACTTAGGACTCGTGAGCGCTAACCCATATGTACCAATTCTCGTAATTTTCGCAATTGGCTTTGGCTTCGCCGCCTTCTCGGTCGGCATCGCTTCTGTGACAGGTCCAGCTCGATATAACCGAGCAAAGCAAGAGGCCTACGAGTGCGGAATCCAACCATCACCTCAAGCTCTTGAGGGTGGACGATTCCCAGTGAAGTACTTCCTCACTGCGATGCTCTTCATCATCTTTGATATTGAAATTGTCTTCCTCTATCCATGGGCTGTTGGCTTCGATGCACTTGGCCTCTTTGGTCTTGTGGAGATGGGAATCTTTATCGCAACGGTCTTCGTTGCATTTGCATACGTTTGGCGACGTGGCGGATTGGAATGGG
>CAZXVL010000013.1:0-18954 GCA_964644425.1 uncultured Candidatus Planktophila sp. | reverse complement strand
CAAGGAGCACCTCTGGGTTCTCTGGACTGACTACTTCAAGGCTCCTCACTTTGAGGCCTACCCACAGCTTCACTCACTCTTTAATGAGGCGACAAAGCTTGCTGGAGCAGCAGGAACAAAGGGAACACAAGATGTTGCAGTTGCAGATTCATTGATCGCAAAGATCGATGAGATTGCAGAGATCTTCTGGGCAACTAAGAAGGCGTAATTATCTCTCGTTAGATTTAAGAAGAGATTCAGCGGCGGTGCGTGCGAGGAAAGATACTCGCTCCACCGTCGCTCTCTTTATGCGGGCGCTAGCGATATGGCGTTCACCTTCATAGATATCGCATTGGAAAATCAACTCACGTCCCTCAATTTCAGCAAGGCGAGCATTCGCACGAAGCTCATCTCCAACTTGGGCGGATGCCTTTAACTCAATCGAGGTTTCCAATAGATAAGTGGTCTCCCCATTTTCAAGATACTCACTCAGTGCAGCAACTGTTGCACTCTCCATAATATGAAGCAGATGTGAGGTCGCAACAACAGGTAGTTCAGATAATCCCATCGCAAGTGCGGTATCCCCTGGCCTGACAGTCATCACCGAGAAACCAACTGCTCCTAGCACCTCATCTGCTGGCTTCATCATGAAGAGCGATCCTCGGGATCTTGGTCGATAAAGTGTTGAATATGTGTCTGCTCTATCTGAATCTCGCGATGCTCGATATTGCCAAACTCATCGATTTCAATTGAAATCTCAGTCATGCTGAATTGAGTGACAACTTCATTGGCACCGGCAATCTGGGCACGCAATTGACGATGAATAGCCTCGTGGAGATCTTCAGGAGCTCTCTCATCACAAGTGCGGCGCAAGGTCGCTTGTAAGAGGTCATGCATCGCACGCTCATGTGCGACTTCTGCCTGACAAGGAAGGCAGCTAAGCAAGTGATTTTCGATCTCTAATGCACGAGGAAGTTCTTCAATCTGATCTTCAATGATAAAGACAACTGATGAGAGAACATCTCCACAGCGAATCTCGATGTAGCTCACTTGGCACCTCCCTTCTTTGAAGAGGTGTCATACCCAAGTTCACGTGCATAATCCGTCAGCTTCTCGCGAAGTAACTTACGGCCGCGGTGAAGGCGAGACATCACTGTTCCTGCTGGAATATCAACAATCTCTGCGATCTCCTTATAAGAAAATCCCTCAACATCTGCAAGATAGACAACGAGACGAAAGTCTTCAGGCATCTCTTGGAGAGCGCGTTTGATATCGCTATCTGGCAAGTTTTCAAGTGCCTCAACCTCTGCAGACTTACCAAGGTCACTGGTATGTGACTGCGCTTGTGCAATCTGCCAATCTTCTAATTCGGCCTGTGCAATCTGAGGCTGGCGCTGACCTTTGCGATAGGTGTTGATAAATGTTGTAGTTAGAACGCGATAGAGCCAAGCACGCAGATTCGTTCCCTCTTCAAATTGATGAAATGAGGTGAAAGCTTTCAGGTAAGTATCTTGAACAAGATCGCGCGCGTCTTCAGGATTCTTTGTATATCGAAGTGCTGCAGCATAGAGCTGATCAGTAAAGACGAGGGCATCACGCTCGAACCGAAGTGTGCGATCGGCGGCGCTCTCGAGTACTAAATCTTTCGATGTCATTGAGCGCCATACTAGGGCAACTGTCTCAAAAATTCAGAAGAGAGTCTCTGGTTCGCCTAACTCAATAGCCTCAATCAAGGCTGCTCCGTTGTTGGCGACCAGATTAACGCGAGGCGAGACAGGGCGAGTTACCAGCCCTGCGGCTGGATCCTCCCGCACCATCAAAGCCTGCAGTGTTGGTATGTCGCGGTTTTCACGAGCAAGCCATTGATCCCAACGGCTACGTTCCATAAAGACTGGCATACGTGAGTGAATTGTGGCGAGCTCACCGACTGCCTCGCGGGTAATGATGGATGCGCTCTCGATAATCTCACCTGTCGGTGCTCGCCACGAAGACCAAATTCCAGCAATCGAAAGTGGCTGGCCATCTTGATGTGAAATGTAAAAGGGTTGTTTTGGTGAGTACTTGCCAAGTGATGTCGCCCATTCGTAATAGCCAGTTGCAGGAATCAGGCAACGAGTTGTGCGGAAGGCATCTCTAAATGTTGGTTTTTCATGAATTGATTCACTACGCGCATTGATAGCGTGTGACTGAGAGGCGCGAGCCTCACTCAGCGATTTCTGCCAAGGAGCGATCATTCCCCATGATGCACTCGCTAATTGACGCGGGGCATCGGCAAAGTCTTTAACGATATAAATCTCATTTGTTGGAGCAATATTCCAATTAAGGGGCAGCGTGGGAGCTGCATCATTGCTGGTGAGGTTGAAGAAGGAGACAATCTCCTCGCTCGTCTGTGCCATCGCATATCTACCGCACATAATTTGCCCTCATATCTCAATATTAGGTAACGGGTAGACTTCGCGCCATGACAACACAGCATCCACTCTGGAGCGCGCCCTTCCGCGGCCATGTTCCGGTTGATGCTGTTGTCGAAATTCCAGGTTCAAAATCTGTCACCAATCGCGCGCTCATTTTGGCAGCGCAGGCAGACTCTCCATCTATTTTGCGTAAGCCTTTGGTCTCTCGTGATTCAGAGCTGATGTCTGCAGGACTCGTTGCAATGGGTGTAGGCATTGAAGATAAGGGTGAGCACTGGGTCATCACTCCCCCTGCACAGTTACATGGCCCAGCATCTGTCGATGTAGGAAATGCCGGCACAGTAATGCGTTTTCTCCCACCACTTGCAGCTCTTGCCCAAGGTGACATCTCATTTGATGGTGATCTGCGTAGCTATGAGCGCCCAATTGGCCCTGTGATTAAAGCTCTCGAAGAGCTCGGCATTGAAATCGATCACGGTGGGCGATACAGCTTGCCCATGGTAATGAAATCTCGCGGCTTTGTTCCTGGTGGCCACCTGACTATCGATGCGAGTGCGTCGAGCCAATTCTTATCTGCTCTGCTGCTAGTCGCACCTAGTACTCGAGACGGAATCACGGTTACTCACTCTGGTGGTGAACTTCCTTCAATGCCACACATCGAGATGACGGTGCAGATGCTCCGTGACTTTGGTGCAACTGTCACAGTTGATGCCGCGGCACAAAGCTGGCGAGTGGAACCCGGAAAACTTCGAGGTCAAGATCTCACTATTGAACCTGACCTATCTAATGCTGCGCCATTTATCTCACTTGCAATGGTCTGCGGTGGTTCCATCACAATCTCTGATTGGCCAAAGCAGACAACTCAACCTGGAGATCAGCTACGTTCTATCTTGGCCGCAATGGGTGCATCTGTTGAATTCGTTGATGGCGGTGTGAAATTTACAGGCGGCTCCACAATTCGTGGAATTGATATTGATCTCCACGATGTCGGTGAACTGACTCCATCAATTGCTGCCCTAGCCGCCTTGGCAGATTCGCCATCACATCTTCGCGGCATAGCCCACCTTCGTCTTCATGAGACAGATCGCCTTGCTGCTCTGACCCGTGAAATCAATGCGCTGGGAGGCGATGTCACTGAAGATCCAAGTGCACTTCACATTAATCCCGCCCCACTTCACTCTGGCGTTTTTCACACCTATGAAGATCATCGTTTAGCAACGGCTGGTGCGGTCATCGGCCTCGTTGTTGAGGGTATTGAGGTCGAAAATATTGCAACAACTCGAAAGACTCTGACTGACTTTCCTGGCTTATGGAGTAGCCTTCTTAAGTAATGACACCACGCGAATATGACGAATCCGATGCGCGCATCCGCCCATCACGCACCACTCGTCGCCGAAGCAAAGACCGTCCTTCTCATGACTCCTCTGTTACCTCTCTTGTTATCTCAGTAGATCGAGGGCGTTCTGGCTGCTTTGTTGAGGATGAAAACGGTGGCAATCGCGTAGTCGTAGGAATGAAGGCGCGAGAGCTAGGACCTAAATCAGTTGTTGTGGGAGATTCTGTCGAGATTGTTGGTGATATCTCCGGTGATGAAGGAACCCTTGCGCGCATTGTTAAGGTTAATGAGCGAAAGAATTCACTCAGCCGCACGGTCGATGACGCGGCAAAACTTGAACGCACCATCGTTGCAAATATTGATCAACTTCTCATCGTTGTCGCATCTGCAAATCCTGAACCTCGTCGAGGTTTGATTGATCGCTTCTTGGTGAGTGCATTTATTGAGAAGATTCATCCCATCATTGTTGTCACTAAAGTAGATGTTGCACCTGTTCCTGAATTCATGGAGCGGTATGCAGCACTCGGTGTCGACATAGTCACGACATCTTCGAAGAGAGATAATCGTGGAGCAGAGGTAGCTGAAATCTCAGCGCTGTTGAAGAATAAAGTCTCAGTACTTGTTGGTCATTCAGGTGTTGGTAAATCAACCCTCATAAATGATCTTGTTCCCGATGCTGGCCGACTTACAGGTGATGTTAATGATGTTACTGGCCGAGGACGCCACACTTCATCAAGTGCAATTGCACTTCCGCTGCAATCTGGTGGATGGATTATCGATACTCCCGGTATTCGCGCTTTTGGTCTTGCCCATCGCAATCCACGAGATATCGTCAATGCCTTTCCGGATTTGGCCGAAGCGGCGAGCACCTGTATGTCGCATTGCTCACATGCCGAAGAGTCATGCGCTCTCAACACCTGGATTACGGCAGATCCAGCAGCCGTTGAAGAGCGCACCTTGCGCCTTGAAAGTCTCCGATCTCTCTTAGATGTGAAGAGTTCCGTAGACTTAGCCCATGAGTAGTTCAGCACCGGATCATTACAGCCTCGGCGAGGATCTCACTCTGGCACACCGTTTAGCTGATGCAGCTGATGCAATCACCTTAAAGCGATACCAAGCCCTTGATCTCACCGTCACAACAAAGCCAGATAACACCCCCGTCACTGATGCAGATAAATCTGCTGAGGAAGCTATCCGCGCACTCTTAGGAGCACACCGCCCTCATGACGGAATAGTTGGCGAAGAGTTTGGTACTGAAGGCCTCGAGAAGAATCGTTACTGGGTCATCGATCCTATTGATGGAACAAAGAACTTCTTGCGCGGAGTTCCTACATGGGCAACTTTGATCGGATTGATTGAACGTAGCGAAGATGGCACACAGAAGACGTTGGTCAGTGTTGTCAGCGCACCCGCACTCTTTCGACGATGGTCAGCACACCGCGGTGGTGGTGCATTTGTTACCGTTAATCACACCGACACTCGTCGTATTCATGTCTCACAGGTTTCAGATGTTTCGGATGCATCTATCTCTTACTCAGACTTTGCTGGATGGGGAGATCGACTTCCTGCATTTAAAGCACTTCTTGAGAAAGCTTGGCGCACTCGCGGCTATGGAGATTTCTGGTCGCATATGTTGGTTGCAGAAGGAGCTCTTGAGGTTGCGATAGAACCAGAGCTTGCACTCTGGGATATGGCAGCACTTGACCTCATCGTCACTGAAGCAGGCGGGATTTTCTCTAACCTTGATGGCATACCTGGTCCACATGGTGGCAATGGGGTCTCAACTAATAGCTCCCTCCACGATTACATCATCGCAAGTCTTTCAAAGTAAGGGGAGCAAGAAAATGGAAGATATTTCAATTGACCTTATGCGTCATAAGCAACCTGCTCCGGAACCAATGGTTGAAGTAGATCTGACAACTGCAACGCTTGTGCCGCAAACATTTGCTGTATCTGGCATGACTTGCTCTGCGTGTGTGAACTCTGTCGAGCGCTCTCTCAATGAAATCCCTGGCGTTAAAGCTTCGGTGAACTTTGCTTCTGAGACTGTCCACATTCTTGCCCCTGCCCAAGTCAAAGCAGAGGTGATTATTAAGGCGATTAAGGCAGCTGGTTATGGGGCTACTGCCCTTGATGACCAGAGTGATCCAGCCCTGCATCGTAAAGGTGCATCTCGGGCTCTGATCTTGGCCTCGATCTTTGCGATTCCTACAATCGTTATCTCAATGGTGATGTCATGGCATATGTCGATCAGCATGGATCTCTACCAACTCTTTATGGAGAATAACTGGCCTGTGCCGCCGCATGCCGAACATAACTTTGCATCATGGCTTGCTCTCTTGCTGACAACGCCGCTGATCTTCTTTATTGCATGGCCAATTCACCGCGCAGCAATCCGTAACTTCTTCCATCCAACGATGGATTCACTCATCTCTCTTGGTTCTTTGACTGCATATTTCTGGTCTATCTATGCAACCTACTCTGGATACGGTGGGGTTTACACAGAAGTTGCTGCAGGAGTTTTACTCTTTGTCATTCTTGGGCGCTATCTCGAATCTCGTGCAAAGCGAAGTGCAAGTAGTGCACTTGCTGCGCTTTTGGCACTTGGCGAGAAAGAGGTCACAGTCATTCGCAAGGGTGAAGAGATGGTGATTCCTATTTCGCATCTGATTGTTGGCGATGAATTCATTGTTAAGCCGGGTGCGCGAATTGCAACAGATGGAGTTGTGATCTCTGGAAATACAACAGTCGATAACTCACTCATTACCGGAGAATCTCTTCCTATCGAGATCACACCTGGAAGTAAGGTTGTTGGTTCTGCCCTTAACTTCAACGGACACATTATTGTTCGAGCCACCCGTGTAGGAAGTGATACAGAGATTGCGCGCATCACCTCGATGGTCGTCACCGCTCAGGGAACAAAGTCTCCTATCCAACGCACGGCAGATAAGATCGCGGCAATCTTTGTCCCGGTTGTGACCGCTCTCGCCATTGCAACATTTGCCTACTGGTATTACATCGATGGAAATACCCTTACTTTCTCTATCTCTACAGCAATTACAGTCCTCGTTATTGCCTGTCCTTGCGCCTTGGGGCTTGCAACTCCTGTCGCTCTCTTAGTCGCCTCTGGTCGAGGTGCCCTTCGTGGCATTGTTCTACGTCATCCTCGCGTACTTGAAGTCGCTCGCACAGTAGATGTTGTCCTCTTTGATAAGACCGGAACTATTACAGATGGCGCGATGAAGGTCCATGAAGTACTTATTCCACTTTCTGCTCAGAAACCACTCGGTGCAAGCTATGAAGGAATCCTTAGTGAGAAGAACGTTCTCTCTCTTGCCATGGCAATCGAGAACGCAAATAGCCACCCCGTTGCTGATGCGATTGTTCGTCATGCAATCTCTGCATCAGCCGAAAAGTTAACTGTTACCGATTTCTCTCAGACGCCAGGATCAGGTGTGGCCGGACGTGTGAATGCGTATGGAAAGAACTTCGTGGTAATCATTGGTTCACCTGAATCAGTTGCCCATAGCTCTACAGCCCTTGATAGCGAGCTTGTAGCAGGAATTGAACGTGCTCGTAGCGCATCACGGAGCGTTGCGTTATTGGCAGTCGATGGAGTTGCCATTGCACTCTTTGCAGTCGGCGATGTCATCAAATCAGATGCTGCGGCAACAGTTGCAGAACTAAAGCGCCGTGGAATTACTCCATGGCTTGTCTCGGGAGATAACTTTGAAGCTGCATCAACTGTTGCACAGACTGTTGGAATTGATCCAGCTCACGTAATTGCAGAGGCAACTCCTGAAGGGAAAATTGAGAAGGTCCGAGAACTACAAAGTGAAGGACATCGCGTTCTCATGGCAGGAGATGGCATCAACGATGCGGCAGCACTTGCCCAAGCTGATCTCAGTATCGCTATGGGAACAGGCACAGATACAGCGATTGCCACTGCTGATATCACCTTGATGCGCCCTGCGCTGATGGGCGTTGTTGACTCTCTCGACCTTGCCAGACGCACACTTAAGACGATTCGCACCAACCTTGGTTGGGCCTTTGCCTATAACGTTATCGGCTTACCGATTGCTGCGATAGGACTTATGACTCCGATGTATGCAGCTGCTGCAATGGCGCTCAGTAGCCTCTTTGTTGTGACTAACTCGCTTCGGATTCGCTAGAGCTGTCGTCCTTACTAAAGAGTGTGCGCTGTATTGAGATAAGGGCAATATAGGCAGGAAATCCAATCATGATGCCTAGTTGCAGATCGTTGTACTGCACGCCATCGGTATTGGAGTAGTTCCATGAGAGCACGAGCAAGTTCGTTATGTAGATCATTGCAAGAGGCAAGGTAAAGCGGCGCCATTTATCAACTCGCACAAGGTGCGGGAATTTAATGTTAGTCAGTTGCGATACTGCCAAGAGAATAGTTGCTGTGGCCACGGTGTTCTGTGAGAAGTCAAAGACAAGAAATGATGGAACAGCCAGGTTCCACACAGCTGGAAAACCATTGAACCAGTGATCTTCGGTTTCAATATCTGTTCGTGCAAACCAAAGAGCTGATAACAAAATTACGAGAGATGCAATCAAGGTTGAATATGCATCCGGCAGCATCTCAAGGCGAATCATGAGGGCCACAGGAACAACAACACATGTCACGTAATCGACTATCAAGTCGAGAACATATCCATCAACACGAGGTGCGTGAAAAACGACATCGATTTTTCGCGCCAAAGGACCATCTAGACCATCGAGAATCTGACAGACCAAAAGCCAGAGCAGGGCCCCTCGAACATCATTATTGATTACCGCTTGAAGTGCGAGCAGTCCAGCCGCTGCCCCACTTGCAGTCATGACATGAAGGGCATAGCCCGCGCTGCGGTTCATCTTCTCGCCGGTGAGAACAGGCTTAATTTGAGGGCTCATACGAGATGAGAATAGCGAATGGCCACCCTCAATAACTTGTATTGAGAACGGCCATTTGCACTTACTAGTAGCGGGGGCAGGATTTGAACCTACGACCTCTGGGTTATGAGCCCAGCGAGCTACCGAGCTGCTCCACCCCGCGTCGGTGCGCTCATTCTAGGTGGAGGGCAGGTGCATCACCAAATTGGCAAAGCACCTGCCCTTCTCCTAGATATCTACGCTGTTATCTGCGCTATTACTTGCCTCGCGCCTGTGCGGCAATAGCTGCGGCAATAGCTGCCTTTAGGCGATCTTGCGCGCGACCATAGGCTGCAAAATCTCCCTTAGCAAGTGCTGCCTGACCATCTGCAATTGCTTGCTTTGCAGAATTCAAGGCAGCTGTGAGATCTGCAGAGCTATTTGTCGTTGTTGGATTGGCATTCGGTGATGATGTTCCTGAATTTCCACCAAAGACCTGATCAAGTGCGCCCTTGAGTGAGCTATCGAAACCGATGACATCACCAAATGAAACGAGGACCTTCTGCAACAGAGGATATGCAGCAGAGTTAGAGGTCGCTCGAACATAGACAGGTTGCACGTAAAGCAATCCACCACCTACTGGAAGTGTCAAAAGATTTCCGAGCACCACATCAGATCCGCCTTGACGCAAGAGCGAGAGTGCATTTGCAACTTCAGGCTTTGCTTCGAAGTTGGAAGCGATCTGCGATGGGCCTGCGATATTGGTAGATCGTGGCAATTGCAACACAGTGATCTTTCCGTAATCAGGTCCATTATCTGAGTTGACCACTGCAAATGCAGTGAGGTTCTCTCTTGTTCCGCGAGGAACAAATGGAGTTGTGAGAGAGAATGCTGGCTTTGATGCACCAGGCATTTTCAGTGTCATGTAGTACGGAGGCTGGGCAGTTGCATTGCCACCAAATGTTGATGGGTCACTAGGAACGCGCCAGAAGTCCTGACCACCATAGAACGCGGCTGCACTCTTGACGTGATAGGAGCTCAAAATGTCGCGTTGAACACGGAAGAGATCTTCTGGATAGCGAATATGGCTGAGCAAGCTAGCTGAAATCTCGCTCTTTGCCTTTACTGTTCCAGGGAAGGCCTTCATCCAAGTCTTAAGAACTGGATCCTTCTCATCCCACTGATACAAGGTCACTGTGCCGTTATAGGCGTCAACAGTGGCCTTTACAGAGTTGCGGATGTAGTTAACAGACTGGTTGCCCTGAGCGGTGACGGCATTGGAGTTTGCTGTCAATGCATCGGCTGTAGACGATGCCAAGGTCGTTGTCTGTGAATATGGGTATCCAGCACTTGTTGTGTAACCATCGATGATCCATGTGATGGTGCCATCGATAATTGCTGGATATGGATCTCCATCGAGTGTGAGCCATGGAGCAACCTTTGCAACGCGCTCACGTGGATTGCGGTTGTAGAGAATCTTCGAATCAGGGTTGATCAAATCAGAGAGCAAGATGCGCTGCTCCTGATATCTCGTTGCAAAGACGAGCTTATTGAAGAGGCTGCCGATTGGAACACCACCGGTTCCTGAATAGGTAACGTTCTTCTGACCACTTGGAGAAGTGTCATCTGGATAGTCAAACTCGACAGGCTTATCTGTCTTCTTGCCACCAATAATTGAGTACTCAGGTGAGTTCTCACCGAAGTAGACACGTGGCTCGAAGTTACCCAGACCTGTCGTTGGTGGAAGATCGCCGACGAGGAAGTTTGGCTTTCCATCAGCATCGACAGTGTTTCCATATGCTGCGACGAAACCGAATCCATGCGTATAGACAAGGTGATCGTTAATCCAGTTACGGTTTGGGTTTCCATCGAGATTGAGTTCGCGAAGTGCGACCACTGCATCACGAGTTGTTCCATTAACGGTGTAACGATCCACATCGAGAGAGTCAGCAAATGTGTAGTAAGGCTTGATCTGCTGAAGCTGAAGGAATGTAGAAGAAAGGATATTTGGATCCATCAAACGAATGTTGTTGATAGTTGCCGCATCACTTGCGAGCTGACCCGTTGTTGTAGTCAGTGTTGCGTTGTAATCCTTAACCTCAACTCCATCGAGATCATAGGCAGAGCGTGTAGCGTCGATATTACGCTGAATATAAGGCTCTTCCTTAGATGACTCAGAAGGCTTTACCTGGAACTGCTGAATTGCAGCTGGATATAGGCTTGTAATCAAGAGTGAGGAGACGACCATCAGAGCTGTTCCTGCTGCAGGAAGTAGCCATGAGCGGCGCACAACGTTGGCAAAGAAGAGAAGAGCACAGATAACTGCGATTCCGGCGAGAATTGCCTTCGCTGGAAGCAGTGCGTTCACATCTGAGTATGTTGCACCGGTAATCAAACGATTCTCTTTAAGAGTCAACTGGTAGCGATCGACCCAGTATGCAATTGCCTTGACCAAGACAATTGATCCAAAGATGATTGAAAGTTGAGTGCGTGCTGCAACAGTTGTTCGCTCTGCAGGTGCTTGAGGGCGAATTCCGCCATACATGTAATGGACAAAGCTTGTTGCAAGGGCTGCTAGAACAAGAGTTGAGATTGCCCAGCCGAGTATGCCTTGAATAAGAGGCAACTTGAAGACGAAGAAAGAGATATCCATATTGAACTGTGGATCTTTTACTCCGAACTCAGTTGAGTTTCTAAAGAGTAGGTACTCGCGCCAGAAAAGCGCACCTGATGAACCTGCAAAGTATGTGAGAACAAGAATAATGCCGATAAAGATGTAACGAAGGAACGGTTCAATCTGAGAACGAAGTCGCTCAACTCCATTGAGTTCAATTGCAGTCGGCACGTAGAAAGGACGACGCTTATATGCGAAGTAGATATTTGCCGAGATGATTGCTGAAGTGAGGAGACCGACGATGAGGAAAAGTTCAATCTTTGTAGTGAGAACCTTTGTCCATACGCTGGTGAAATCTACTGATTGGAACCAGAGCCAATCGATGTAATAGCCACTAAAGGCGAGAAAGATGGCTCCGATTACTACGAGGATGGCTGCTGTGATTGCAAGGGGGGCACGTCTTTTATTCATGCTCCTACGCTAGCGCACCCCAGAATTTCTGCAGAACGAGAGCTGCCTGCGCCACCTGAGGCCGCCTTTTTCTGCACTGGGTTTTCAAGAAGATAGGTAATGACCTCATCCAGGGATGTGACGGCGACAACTGTCAGCCCTTCCACGGTCTCTGGCATCTCAAAGCAATTTTCGGTAGAGATAAAGAGGAGATCGGCTCCGGCACTCTTTGCCCCGATCACCTTCTCGGCGACTCCTCCAATAACTCCGATAGCGCCGTCATTAGAGATTGTGCCGGTGCCGGCAACCTTGCGACCTTGCAAGAGATCTACCGGGGTCAAGAGCTCAACGATTCCAAGTCCAAAGACAAGTCCGCCGCTGGGGCCACCTGTGTTCTTCAACGAGACCCTGACTGACTCTTCTGTAAATCCAGAGATATCGACATCAGGAAAACGTCTCTCCATAAGAGAGCGAGCTGCTACATAAGCACTATCTTGAGATTTCGACATATCCTTCTTTGCCGCTTTAAATTCATTCTCGTTATCACTCTTCTCGTCATAGTAGAGAGAGCGAGGAAGAGCAACGCATTCTTCACGTGCCCAGCAGTCAAGGACGAAGCCGCCTAGGACATTGGAGTCGGGGTTACTGATGTAGATCGTGAGAAGAAAGATATTTCCATTTGCAGGATAGCTCTTCACATCCTTAACAGTTAATACCTTAGGAAAGAGCGATGTTGGTGCACCCGGAGTCATTAAGACAAAGTTCATGGGTGCCACGAGTGCAAGGGTGAGCGTTGCAATAAAGAAGAGTTGGAAGAGACGAGGAGTTCGCGACAAGCGGAGCGAACTACTTCTTCTGATCATCTCGAAACGAATTCTGAAAGCGCTCAAATTGATTGACTGAGCGAGAGGTGCCCTTTTCAAAGCGCCCCTTCAACTTTGCCACCCAAAGGATGTAGCCAAGTGCACCAATTACGCCTATGAGAGGGACAACCCACCAGATCAGGGCGGTAAAGGCCGTTGAGCCGCTCGCGATGAGGGAAGATGTCAGATGCATAGAAATAGAGTAGCGCCCACGGGAAGAAAGTGCGCACTTCTGGGGTTCTACCTCCTAAGCAGGTAAGAAGAGCTAGAGTACTAATTCACAGAATTCGGTTGAGGAATGGAGCAGCGATGGCCCCCTTTGGCTTTACACCCAATGATGGTGAGAATAGCGAGAATGGCGATCGCGAAAACCTCGAAGCGATGATGCGCGCGATGCAGGAGCAGATTCAGAAACAATTTGAAGGTCTCGGCATTAATCCTGCAGCCCTTGCAGGTGGAATGGCAGGATTTGCTCCCGGTTTTGGATCGCCACAAATTGAGACACTGCCTCTTGCAACGGTGCGTGATGCTGCAAAGAAATTTACATCAGCACAAGGTTCACAACCTCTGGGCACTAAAGATGTCACAGCAGTCGATAGCGCCTGTCAGATTGCAGATATATGGCTCAATGAAGCAACTCTCTTTCCTGCAAATAGTTCAACACTTCCACGAGTCACTAGCCGACTTGACTGGATCGATACAACTCTTAACGGCTGGCAGGCAACGATGGAGCCGCTGGCTGCAGGTCTGTCCAACGCAATCTCATCGTTGCTGGATGAAGCGATGAGATCTGGGGAAGTGAGTGCTGAGAACATGCCTCCCGTTCCTATCGGTGCGATAGCCGGCTTACTGCGCACCTTTATCGGCACGATGATTGCTACACAGTTGGGGCAGGCAATTGGCGCTATCTCAACGACGGCAGTTGGAGCACATGATGCTGGCCTTCCGATTCTTGAACCAGCAAGACCCTTGTTAATAGCTGAGAATATAGATGCATGGGGTGCAGATACTGAGATCGCAAAGAGTGAGACCTACCTCTTCCATGCCCTACGTGAGGGTGCAATTGCCCGCCTCTTTGAACATAACCCTTGGATCGTCTCTTATATACGAAGTGCCATAGTTGAATATGGCGCAGGTATCCGAATTGATCTCGATGCGATTCAACGCCAGGCAGAAGAGGCGATGAGCGGTGGCGAGCAATCATTTACTCTTGCACTTGATGCAGGAATCTTTACCCCCGAAGAGACACCGGCACAACGTTTAGCTCTTTCAAAATTAGAGACAGTTCTTGCCCTTGTCGATGGTTGGGCCGATGATGTTGCAACACTTGCAGCGGGTGAACGACTTCCATCAATTACAGCACTTCGCGAACTTCATCGTCGCACTCGAGCAACTGCTGCACCTGCACAACAATTATTTAAAACAATGTTAGGTCTTGAAGTTTCTCCGAAGTTATCTCGTGAAGCGAGCGCTTTCTGGAGTCGCGTCCGAGAGATTAAAGGAATCGAAGGTCGCGATCAGATCTGGTCTGGAATTCTTCCCACATCAACAGAGCTCTTAGCTCCAGATCTCTTCCTATCGAGCACTGAGATCCCTGATGATCTCTCCGGATTGCTCGAGTAGCTCAATCCCCTGATGGTCTAGGGATTACCCGCGGCCACGTAGAGCTGGAGATAGAAAAGCGAAGTCCCCGGGCGCACATTTCGAGATCTGCCTTCCCCTTGCAGATATCGAACGGTTATCCGAGGACTTCGTAAGCGCAAAGTACGGTGAAAATAGCGAGTGTGCAACTAGCTCGCGCCTGCGTTGGCGGTAAAGTTTGCAAAATAATTACCGAGAGTTTTTCTTACCAGGATAGGAAGTATCAATCAGTGGTTGAGAGTGGCGAGGATGCACAGGCACCAACCCTTCCTGGAATCACAGAGGGCGAGATCCTGGTAATCAGATCAGCGCGGAGAAAGCGCAATAGCTCGGCCTATCGCCAAGGTGGAAGGATTGTCATCTCTATTCCAGCCCGTATGAGTAAGGCTGAAGAGGCTCAGGTCGTCCCTGAGCTCATCGCAATCATCCGCAGGCGAGAAGCTGCAAAGACTCCTAGTGAATCCGCCCTTGCCACCCGTATTGATGAGCTCCTAAGTGAGCTCGCCCCCGAGATCACAGCACGCCCTGTCAGCGTCACCTGGCGCTCAATGCGCGAGCGCTGGGGCTCTTGCACCACGATCGATCGCACAATCCGAATCTCGGACCGCCTCCAGCTGGCTCCCGCCTACGCCCTGGACTATGTCCTCTTCCACGAGGCGATCCACCTCGCCTATAGCGACCACGGCCAGGAGTTCACCGATACCTTGGCCCGTTTTGAGGACTCTGAGCTTGCCAGCGCCTATCTCGATGGCTTTGAGGCCGATGAAAGGGCGATGGCGGCACCCGTGGAGCTCAAAAAGCTCCAGACGAAGGGTTAAAGGCGCTGCGACACTCACGCGTAAATCGCCCCCCTTTTCCCCCATTTGAGCGTGGGGCGGAGTATGGTTTCAACCAATACGCGTAACCGCAGAATACGGTTTCGCCGATTGGAGGCAATCATGACAGAGACATACAAGGGTGACGCTTACTGCGTTAAGTGCAAGGAGAAGCGTGACTTCGAGGGAACTGTAAAGGTCTCTGACTCAGGTCGCCGTATGGCACAGGGCATCTGCCCAGTCTGCGGAACCAAGGTCAACCGTATCCTCGGTAAGGCACAGTAACTCTTTCAATAAGTAGCACGACGTTTGGCGCATTAAGCACCCAAACAAAGAACGTAGCTGAACCCCTCGCGTAATTCGCGGGGGGTTCTTCTTTATGTGCTCGCCGCCACACTGAGAGGCAAGGAATTACGACTTTTCCCACAATAACCTGAGGAAGAACCTTCCTGCATCGTTGATCTTCGTAAACCTTCGCTCCATGATTAATCACGAGCTCTCTGGCGATAGATTGAAATTCGGCCTCTCACTCATGGCCACACATCTGCAGGGGCGCTATCGAATTGGTAACCGAAAGAGCTCGATGGTAATCGAGACAGCCGATCTGCGTTCGACCCTTCTTGGTTGGGCCACAGATATGCGCGAAGGTCGAAGCGTCAATCTCACCCTCGAAGGTCCGTCTCGCGATTTAGCGAAGGCTATGGATGAGGCTCACCTTCTCAGCGATGCGAGCGCATCGGTTGCACTTCCTCATCGACGCGAAGGTGCAATTCTTGATCGTGATCTCTCGGGACAACAGGTGATTGCGCGAAGTGAACCCGAGATTGCGCAAGCACAATGGTCCAGACCAGGACAACCCACTGCAGATATCGCCCAGCGCGCCTGCTATCCAATTCGAATCTCTGGTCGAAATCGCACCGCAACGATTGTCTATCGACTCTTACGAGCAAGTGGTTGTGAGATTCTCTTTGCAGATCCTCACGAGCGCCCAGCCATTGGCGATCTCGATATCGGCCTTGCCCACTTTCAAATGCGCGATCTCGGTGGAAATTTCTATCAATCCATCCAGGTGCAGACACCGCCACTTTTCGAGCGAAGTGCAGCTAAAGAGAGCACTGCGCTTCATATTCCCGCGCTGCATATCCATTGCGGCGATATCGATATCGATGACCTTCTCGATTGGATGAACTCTAGAACCCCACATCTGGTTGCATTTCCACCTGTAGCAGGTGAGGTGGCCATATCGCCAATAACTATTGCTGGAAGCACTCCCTGTCTGCGATGCATGCACCTCTTCGAATTAGATGCATATGGATTCTCACGCCAAGAGCGGATCTCTCTGACTGAAATCAGTGACTCTTCCATGGTTCTTGCCCACTGCGTCGCCTCCACTCTTGCCAGCATTGCAATTGGGTTAGTCGATAGGCTCGTTAACGGCGAAAATATCGAAGGTGCACAAGGGGTTGGTGAGATCACCTATATCGATTCTGCCGATATACGAAAGCCGCAGGTGGTAGCAATTAATCGCCATCCACTCTGCGGCTGTTCATACTTTCAATGACTATGCAGCAATAACCTGACGAGAAGGTCGACCAGGACGTCGCTTACGTGCAATCACTGCGCCATCTTCAATCAACTCACCACCCCAGACTCCGCATGGTTCGGCGCGAGAGATCGCACCTTCAAGGCATGCAGCCTTCATAGGACAGCTACCGCAGAGAGATTTTGCAATGGCAATCTCAAGGTCAGAATCTGCGAAGAAGATTTCAGGCTCTGCGTTATGGCAAGGAAGCGTGAAAGCCTTATCGCTATCAGAGCGATACGTCACATCACCCAATCCAATGCGATCGCCTGTCTCGGCCCATCCTGCTACCTGTAACTCGCTGAAGAGAACGCTCATCGCTCTCACCTGCCTCTCTTGATCTTTCTTCGTTTTCTTTATCGTGGTTTTTTGTTGTGGTTTTCTATATCGGGGAAATAAAAAAGGGCCTTTTAAATCCTGGAGTGGATTTAAAGGCCCGGTTGGCGCGATATCGATTACTCGATCGTTGCTCCTGTGGCCTCATCCACGGCGTAAAAGTTGGCGTAGAACGCTGACTTTGTTGCTGTGGGCCAATTACGCTTATGAGTGCGCGCGAAATTAGCTGAGGTCGTGTGAGTATGTGAAGGTGTAGCAAAAGTCATGACTGACTTTGATGACTGTGTTGTCATTGTCCTACCCCCTTCATACGATTGAGTTTCAAAGGGTAGAGGGTCGGCCAGGTTACTCGCAAGGCAATTAATTCTGGATTATTTGCCGATGGGCAAGGCAATCATTTAGAGCAGGCTCGCCTCCGCGAGGAATCGAGAGGGGTCGCCTCGGTAGGAGAGGTGAAGATCAGCCTTGGCACGGGTCATTCCCACGTAGAAGAGGCGTCGCTCCTCATTCAGGGCGACATCAGTGAGTACTCCCCCTGAGCTCAGAGGCAGGATGCCTTCGCTAGCGCCGATGAGAAATACGCGCTCCCACTCCAATCCTTTGGCAGCATGCAAGGTCGCCAGGGTGATGACAGGCATTGTCGGTGGATTGTTCTGCTGCACGCGATCTTCGACTTCACGCAAATATCCTCGAAGTGACTTAGGAGAGAACTGTGGATCGCTATCGAGTTCACGTCCTAAGTGCAGAAGCGCTGCAATGCCATCGATAGATTCTCCTGAAAGGAATGGCTGAGCGATTGTGCGTAGCTCATCAATCCATTGACTATCTTCTGCAGGAATCACTGACGCTTGTCTGACTTGCTTCAAGAATTGACGAACATCAGTGCGTTCAAAGAATCGCTCGGTATTGCGCACTTGGTAAGGAATGCCTTGGCGATTCATTGCTCGCTCAACCGCGTTGAGTTGGCTATTGGTGCGAGCTAAGACTGCAATCTCTTGAGGCGCAGTTCCATTCGTTAAGAGCGTGGCAATATCTGCAAGTACTCCCGAAATCTCATCGCTCTCATCTTTATACCCTTGCACTAAGGGCTTGCTTCCATGGCTGTTAAATGCGGTGAGCTCTTGCCCCATCGATGCAGAGCGAAGCAAAGCATTAGCTGCGAATGTGATTTCAGGCGTTGAGCGATAGCCGGTGGAGAGACGGATGACCTCTGCCTCTGGAAAGCGCTGTGTGAAGGTATTGAGAAAGACTGGTGTCGCTCCGGCAAATGAGTAAATAGTTTGGGCCGGATCTCCTACAACACAGATATCGCTACGGGTTCCAAGCCAAGCATTAATCAAACGTTGCTGCACAGGAGAGATATCCTGATATTCATCGACAGTGAAGTAGCGGTATTGATCTTGCACACGCTCACGCACTTCGCGTTCTTCCTCCAACATTGCCGCAGTAAGTAAGAGGACATCTTCAAAATCAATTGCAACTTCTTGCTTCTTGATGGATTCATAGGCCATATAAATCTGAACAGCTTGCTCTGCCAAGATGCGAGGTTTAGTCAGACGTTTTGAAACCTCATCCAGGTAATCTTCAGGGGCAACTTGTGAAACTTTTGCCCACTCGATCTCTGATGCAATATCTCGCAAGGTCTCGCGGTTGGTAATTGCTATTGAGTCTGCAAGGCCAGCACGTCGAATCGCCTCTGTAATAAATCCTGATTTACTCGTCATTAAATCGGGTGTGCGACCACCAAAGACAGTTGGCCAGAAGAAGAGAAGCTGCTTCAGTGCTGCTGAGTGCACCGTGCGGGCGGCAACCGTTGGCACGCCCAATGAGCGAAGACGAGCGCGCATCTCACCTGCAGCGCGCGCAGTAAATGTCAGCGCCAAAATCTTAGCTGGATCAATGGTTCCAATAGCTGCTGCATAAGCGATGCGGTGAGTGATTGCACGTGTCTTTCCAGTTCCGGCCCCTGCAATCACACAAACAGGTCCACGTGTAGCAAGGGCTACAGCGCGCTGGTCCTCATCGAGGGCAGCGAGAATTTCTTCAGGA
>CAZXVL010000012.1:0-19476 GCA_964644425.1 uncultured Candidatus Planktophila sp. | reverse complement strand
AAGGCCCATGTGCTAGCCACTACACAATGGCGGAACCTATATTCTCCCTTATCACTGCCAGAGTTTCCAAACTGGCCACCAATCTATCGATGCTACGAAGACGCTACCCACCCCTGTATTGGCTATAACCTTTGGCTATGGCAATCAATGGCGACCCTCGTGATGAGGTAGATCGTCTTATCGCCGCATGGAGGCGCGAGCGTCCAGATGCCGACCTTTCCCCCCTTGCAATCCTTTCTCGCATTACTCGAATCTCTCGCCACCTCGATCTTGCGCGACGTGATGCCTTCGCCGATCTTGAGACATGGGGCTTTGATGTCTTAGCCGCTCTTCGTCGCGCCGGAGCTCCACACACTTTGTCACCTAGTCAATTGATGCAAGAGACAATGGTGACAAGTGGAACGATGACTAATCGCCTCGATCGCCTCGAAGAGTTGAAGCTCATTACACGCCAAGCAGATCCCAATGACGGACGCGGTTCACTTGTATCAATTACCGCACTCGGAATTGAAAAGGTTGATGCAGCACTTGATCACCTCTTAGCAAATGAGCGAACCTTTCTATTGGGACTATCAGCTGCAGATCGTGAATCACTTGCTGCGCTGCTGAGTAAGTTGGCGGCTAACTTTGATTCAGAAGTTGGTGAGCGTTAACTCTGCCTAGGCTTCCATAGCCAAGGCTAAATTGTGAGAACTCTGTGAGTTCAAGAGCTTGCTCGTATCGAAGATCGGTTTCAAGTTGCCGACCCTGTCTAGCCCCATTACCTTCCCTATGAGCCTTTTCCTGGCTTACCTATTAGAGGAGTGAGTGGATGCGCGTAAGAAATGTAATTCTTGGTTCTACCATCGTTGCACTTATCAGCATGGGTCAGGCATCTGCAGACTCAGCTAAGCCCGGTCAGAGCATGACACATATGAAGACAGCGGCAGGCTTAACTTCACTTCTAGAAAGTGCAGGCGTTGTGCTCTATGTTCAAGGTGGCGCAACTGCTGCCATCATGGGCGAATCAATTTCATCTCCCGATGGACAAATTGTCTTTCATATTCCGGTGACTGCAAACAAGTCAGGCGTGCAGCACATCGGAAGCAATATCGTCTTCTTTAATACTGCAAATAACAAGCAGGTTCAGCTTCGTAATCCAGTCATCAATCTCGCCACCGGTGAGGTAACAGCAGTTGTTCCCCAAGCAGAAAATAAGTCAATGGCAATCCTTAAGATTACAAATGCAACAACTCTAAAGGCTGCTATAACAAATGATCGCAAAGCATCATTGCGCACCACATCCTATAAAGGTGCCACTCTCGTGCTTGCTCCAGGGATTAGCACTGCGCTCACCTCACTGCTTGAACTGCCTGCCGGATCACTTCCAGATGGAGCATCATTTGGAAGTGCAGATGTATCTCTCTACTCAAAGTTAGCTAAGAAGTAGCCATGGATCCTCTTTCACGTCGAGCATTTCTGGCAGGTGTATGTGGTGTAGCAACTGCAACTATCGCTCCACTTTCTGCCGAGGCAGCAAGTTCGGTAAAGAAACTCTCTGATGGGCGACTCTCACTTCGAGTTCGAGACTTTGCTGAGTTGAAAGAGGTTGGCAGTTCCATGCGAATCGGATCGCTGAAGGGTAAGCCAGTTGCGGTAACTCGCACTGGCCCTTCAGCCTTCATCGCATTCACACTCGTCTGTCCTCATCAAGGTGTGACAGTTGTGAAAGATGAGACAGGATGGGTTTGCAAAGCGCACGGTTCGAAATTTGAATCTAATGGTGCGCTGAACTTCGGTCCCGCAACTACTGATCTTCCTCGAGTGCGCGCAAGGCTCAGTAAAGGCGTTCTTACCGTTGGTTAACGGTCTTACTCTTTAAAGCACACGAGCCCCATGCACTGGCCCGGTAGCTCGGGCAACGCTTCCCACAACTCCGCTTGCAGTCAGTGCAACCGCTAAATCAAGACCTGCTTCTTCATCGGCGACAAGAAATGCAACTGTTGGACCACTGCCGCTTACAAGTGCACCGAGAGCTCCATAATCGCGACCCACCTCAAGAACTAGAGATAACGCTGGTCGCAATGAACAGGCAGGGCCTTGTAAATCATTGTGGAGTGCGCGACCTACAGCTTGCGCATCTCCAGCAAGAAGTGATTGCATGAGTGCGTCACTGACCTTAGGAGCTGCCACTTCAAGCTCTGCACGCATTCGATCGCATTCTGCATAGACAGATGGTGTTGAAAGGCCAACGGTAGAGAGAGCAAAGACCCAGTGATAAGTACCTCGAGAAAGCGCTGCGGTGAGCTGATCTCCACGACCGGTGCCTACTGCCGTTCCTCCAGAGATCATAAATGGGACATCGCTACCGAGCTCTGCACCAAGTGCAAAGAGTTCTTCGCGCGTAGCTTCTAATTTATAGAGCGCATCCATTGCGACAAGTGTTCCTGCGGCATCGGCTGAGCCGCCAGCCATTCCTCCAGCAACAGGGATCGACTTCTTAACCTCGATATGAACATCAACATCAAAATCAAACTTTGTGCCCACTAGTTTGGCAGCTTTCACTGCAAGATTGCTGTCATCCTCAGGTACTCCGTGGGTTTGATCGCCAGTAACAGCAATTGTCACACCACTACCTGGATGAGATTTAGTCAGCGTCACTTCATCGTAGATAGAGACTGCTTGAAATACTGAGACGAGGTTGTGATACCCATCGGACTCGCGTGGACCAACAGAGAGTTGCAGATTCACCTTTGCAGGTACCCGCACAGTTACAGAGTTAAGCGCCACTTTGTGACTCTATCTCACGCGAGGCAATTGCGCAGAACGCAGATATATCAAGGGCCTCACCGCGCAGAGTTGGGTCAATACCTGCACTGGTTAACATCTCTTCGGCTGCTGCTGATCCCCCGTATCGGGATGACAGGGCTGATCGCAGCATCTTTCGACGTTGCGCAAAGGCAAGGTCGATGATGGCAAAGACTCGAAGGCGCATCGCTTCATCGCCCGGAGTTTGGCGACGTGAAAATGCAACAAGTTTTGATTCAACGTTAGGGACAGGCCAGAAAATCTGTCGCGATACAACACCTGCACCGGTGACATCAGCCCACCATGCCGCCTTAACGCTAGGCACTCCGTACTCCTTTGTTGAAGGCTTTGCTGCAAGGCGGTCAGCAACTTCAGCCTGCACCATGACAACTCCGCTGCGAAGAGTCGGAAAGAGCTCGAGCATGCGCAAGAAAACTGGCACTGAAACGTTGTAGGGAAGATTTGCAATCAAAACAGTTGGATCCATGGGAAGAGAATCAATTTGAAGTGCATCGCGATTAATTACCGTTAGCTTTGAAGGATCCTCTGCATGCTTAGCGGCGGTAATCGGTAGTTGCTCTGCTAGTCGCTTATCTATCTCAACAACGACTACGTGTGCTGCCTCTTCCATCATGGCAAGTGTGAGGGATCCCAGACCTGGACCAATCTCAAGTGCGATATCTCCTGGGGTAAGACCTGCTGTGCGAACAATCTTGCGACAAGTATTTCCATCATGGACAAAGTTCTGTCCTAGGGATTTAGAGGGCTTGATATCGAGAGCTTCTGCAAGCTCGCGAATCTCTGCAGCTCCGAGCAAGCTCATGCGAAAGATCCGAATACACGCTCTGTGTTATCTGAAAGAGCTTGGCAGAGCTGTGCGAGATCTTCGTTGCGCTCTGCGGCCATGGCGCGAACAATCGTTGGAATCATTGCAGGAGTGTTCTGCATTCCACGATGAGGTGATGGAGCTAAGAATGGTGCATCTGTCTCCACAAGTAACTGACTATGTGGAACAAGCTTTACCGCCTCACGCAGAGCAGGGGCATTCTTAAAAGTCATGGTTCCGGCAAAAGACAAGATATAGCCACGTTCAATACAAATCTTGGCCATCTCCACATCACCTGAAAAACAGTGAAAGACAGTCTTTTCAGGAGCGCCAACTTCAAGAAGGATAGAGAGAACATCCTCGTGAGAATCACGATCATGAATCACGAGCGCTTTATCTGTCTTCTTCGCGAGTTCGATATGACGCTTAAATGACTCTTGCTGAACACCGCGTAGCTCTGGCGGAGTGCGGAAGTAATCAAGTCCTGTCTCACCAATTGCGCGTACTCGTGGCATCTGGGCAAGTTCTTCAATGATTGCAAAGTCTGCATCGAGGCTTTCGACAACTGGTGCTTCATTAGGATGCAAGGCAACAGCTGCGAGAACGCGTCCAGGATAGAGATCTGCAAGGGCCGCACACCATTGTGACTGCTCTGCTGAATAACCTACCTGGACAACTCGATCAACATTGACTGACTTTGCCTGATCCAGAATCTCTCGGACCGAATCTGATTCAGGAGTGTCATTGGTAACAATCTCGATATGGGCGTGAGCATCTGCAACAGCGATCGGAAGTGGCTCTGGAAGAGGCGCAAACTCTCGATCGATATCTCGATTGTGGCGATCAGCCATAAATAGTTATTCCTTCACCTCAAGGCGTGGGAAGAGAACAGGAGTCTTTGTCACTGTGGCACCTGGTGGAAGTTGTCCCCATGTGGCAACTGCATCGATGCGCTGTGCACCGATCTCACCGAGAGTTGCTTTAGCACCAAGTGATTCCCACAAGATCTCAGTCGTTGCAGGCATAACTGGGTGAAGCAAGACAGCGAGTGCGCGAAGTGATTCAGCAGTGTTATAGAGAACTGCTTCAAGTGTTGCCTGGTTTGCAGGATCTTTAGCCAAGATCCATGGCTCTTTAATGGTGACAAAGCCGTTGACCTGCTTGCAGTAATCCATAATCGCGTTGATACCGCCCTGGAAATCTAGGACCTCCATTGCCTCATCTGCCTTTGCGACAACCTCTTTGAGGCTTGCAGATAGCTCAGCGTCTTGCGCAACTGCTGGAATGACTCCACCACAATACTTTTCAATCATTGCAGCAAGGCGTGAAGCGAGGTTTCCAAAGTCATTTGCGAGCTCAGATGTGTAGCGGGCGCTCATATCTTCCCAAGAAAAAGAGCCGTCGCTGCCGAATGGAATTGCACGCAGGAAGTAGTAACGAAACGCATCGACACCAAAGTGATCAGTGATATCTGATGGCGCAATTCCTGTCAGCTTTGACTTAGACATCTTCTCGCCGCCCACTAGAAGCCAGCCGTGAGCAAATACCTTCTTGGGCACATCAAGGCCAGCTGCCATCAACATTGCTGGCCAGATAACGGCGTGAAAGCGCAGGATATCTTTTCCAACAAGATGAACATCAGCAGGCCAAGTCTGTGCAAACTTCTTGCCACCATCACTTGTTGGCTCATCAGTTAGCCCTACAGCAGTTGCGTAGTTGAGTAGAGCATCAAACCAAACATATACAACTTGATCGGTATCCCACGGGACAGGAATTCCCCAATCAAATGTTGAACGAGAAATCGAAAGGTCGCGAACTCCGCTTTCAAGGAATGCAACGACTTCATTGCGCGCAGACTCTGGCTGACAAGCCTCTGGCTTTGCCTTGTAATGATCAAGTAATGGTTGTGCGAACTCAGATAGCTTAAAGAACCAGTTAGTCTCTTTCACATTTTCAACTGGCTTACTATGGATTGGGCAGAGATTTCCTTCTAGTAAATCTCCAGGCAACTTAAACTCTTCACACCCTACGCAATATGGACCTTCAAAATCACCTTGGTAGATGTAGCCCTTATCTTTAAGTGATGTCAGAAACTTCTGCACACGATCCATATGACGTGACTCTGTAGTGCGAATAAAGTCATCGTTTGCGATATTGAGTGCTTCCCAATTTGGCTTCCATGCATCCGTTACAAGTTTGTCTGCCCACGCCTGTGGTGCAACGCCATTTTGCTCAGCGGTGCGCATGACCTTCTGACCGTGCTCATCAGTTCCGGTAAGAAACCAGACTGACTCTCCACGCTGGCGATGCCAACGAGTGAGCACATCACCTGCAACCGTCGTATAGGCATGACCGATATGAGGGGCATCGTTGACGTAGTAGATCGGAGTCGTCAGATAGAAGGACTTCATTGCGCAATCTTAATTGGAGTTTTTACCCTCGACGACCGCGGCATAGACAATCTTCTTCGGCAGATCAAGCTCCTGGGCCACTGTCGCAATAGCTCCTTTGCGATCCATGCCCGCCTCTTCAAATTCTCGGACTCGAGCAACTAGCTGCTCATTGGTTGCAGCTTTAGTGCCCACCTCAACACCGCCAAGGACGAGAGTGATTTCACCGAGGATTTCATGGGATTGCGCCCAATCGACTAGTTGATCGAGAGTTCCACGAATTGTCTCTTCATAGGTCTTTGTCATTTCGCGGCAGATAGCACCTGGTCGCGCTCCACCTAGAATCGATCGAGCATCTTCAAGTGAATCCAGCAATCGATGAGGAGCTTCAAAGAGAACAACGGTGCGTTCTTCAAATCGTAAATTCTCATAGAAAGAGATTCGTGCACCCGATGTTCGGGGCGCAAAACCTTCGAAGGTAAATCGATCTGAGGGAAGTCCCGAAAGAGCAATTGCAGTTGTTGGCGCACTAGGTCCAGGAATGACATGCACCTCAATGCCTGCTGCAATCGCATCGCGCATTAAACGAAAACCTGGATCACTAATTGTTGGCATTCCAGCATCTGTAAGAACCAAGATGTTGTGGCCTTCTCTTAACAGGCCCAAAAACTCTGTAGTGCGATCTGTTTCATTGCCTTCAAAGAAGGAGAGAATGCGGGCTGTAAATGGGGCACCAATATCTGAGGCTAAGCGATGGAATCTTCGTGAATCCTCAGCGGCGATGATTTCCGCGTTCTCGATGGCAGCCTTGAGGCGAGGACTGGCATCGAGAGGATTTCCGAGCGGAGTGCCTGCCAGAGTCAGTGCCATATGAGTATCTTCCCATATTCTTGAGCTATGACAGCAGCGATCGCTCCCCTAGCAATTGCAGTATTCGCCCTTGTTCTGCGACTGGTTGATTTGGGTGCAATCAAGGCATTGATCTTTGATGAGGTCTATTACGTAGATGGCGCGCGCGATCTTCTGCAATATGGTGTTGAAGTCAGCGCAAGTGATCCAGAATTTGTTGTTCATCCGCCAGTAGGCAAGTGGATGATTGCATCTGGAATCAAGGTATTTGGTGATGATCCATTTGGTTGGCGAGTAGCAACTGCCATAGTTGGAACTCTGATGATTCTTATCATCGCTTTGATTGCCCATCGCCTCTTCTACTCACCATTATTAACTGCACTAGCTAGCGCTCTCATGGCACTTGATGGAATGGCTCTCGTGCATTCGCGCACAGCCCTGTTGGATAACTTCCTCGCATTCTTCTTGCTCATTGCAACCTACTTCTTTGTGGTCAAGAAGTACTGGTGGACGGGACTCTTTTTAGGATTGGCACTTTCAACGAATTGGCGCGCCGCCTACTTCATCATCATCTTTGGTGGCATCGCCTTAGATAGAGCATTTGCTCATCACACAGGGCGCGATCTCATCGCACCGGTTGCAAGAAGAATTGCAGCCTTCGGCATCATTCCGGTTGTTATATATCTAACTTCATGGATTGGGTGGTTCATCTCAGATCGCGGCTGGGCAAGAGATCACTCATCAAACCCATTGGCATCGATAATTTATTACCACCAGCAGATGCTTACTTTTCACACAAACTTGCAGGATAAACATAATTACGAAGCTAATCCATGGTCGTGGCTGATTATGGGTCGTCCTACAAGTTTCTTCTATGAGTCACCTGATACGTGCGGTGCAGATTCATGTTCACAAGAAGTTCTTGCACTAGGAACACCGTTGCTCTGGTGGATGGCAACAATTGCACTGATGGTGGTGATTGGTTTCTGGCTGAGATCACTCCTGCATCGCCGCATTGATCCAGCTGCAACAATTATTGTTGCAGGTATGGCAGCGGGATATTTACCGTGGTTCTTCTTTCAAGACCGCACAGTCTTCTCATTCTATGCAATAGCTTTTGAGCCATTTATGGTCTTAGCTCTTGTCTATTGCGCAAGACTATTCTTAACAAAGATGCGCCTAAAGAGCGATCGAGCAAATGTCGTAGGTCAAATAACAATTGCAGCGCTAGTTGTTGCGATAGCAATTAACTTCATCTATCTCTTGCCGCTCTACCTAGGCCATTCAATTCCGTATGACGCCTGGTATGCGCGTATGTGGTTTGAGAGCTGGATTTAACTACTGATTTGCTGCGCGGCGGATAGCGCGCACACGCTCTACTGCCTCATCAGCAAGCTGCTGATCAAAGATCTCATCGCGTGATGGCGATGCTGCAGCTAGTGCTTCGCGCTCAAGACGCTCTTGCTCTTCGCTCCAACGACCTGGCTCAGTGAGATCGATAGTGCGCTTAGGGGTGATTGCCTTAGCTGCATTGACGTATGTAGGAAGAGGAATATCGTTTGGCTTCCACTCTGCACGCGCCGCCTGCGTTCCCTTAGGCAAAATCGTAACTCCTGAAATCTCGCGCTCTGCAAAAGGAATCCAATGTTCTGTTGTTCCCTTTGGCGTAATGACTTCGCTTAAGTTTGTGTGGGAGACACCCTCAGTACGGCGATGGATCTGATCCATTCGGCGGTATTGAATCTTTGCTGCGTTCTCTTGGCGGCGGACAATTGCGATATAGAGAACAAGACCGCTCAATGGAACAAGAGCGAAAGTGATTGCAAGAGTTTGCATCAGGGCACCTACCAACGTTGCGATAAATGAGAGAGTGATAATTGAGAAGATAATGCGACGGCGCATCAGTTGTTGTGCAACTCGTGCAACGCGATCGACATCGGTAAAGATTGGTCCGCTTCCGAGTTGAGCACCTGGAGTATTTCCGGCAACTACACGGAGTGCGCTCTTATATCTTTCAACATGTTTTCCGGAGAATTCATTTTTGTTATGCACCCAGCGAGGCAAAAAATAGGCAATCCACATGCCAATAATCGCTAGATAGATAATTCCCGAAGCCATGATGAGCCAAGATTAGTTGGCGGGTGCGCAAACCTCTGGGATTTCCGAGGGGTTTATTTGATTAAATCGTTGACCTTTACAAAGCACTTATGGTCACGCCAAGCCCCTGCAATATGAAGAAAATTAGGACGGTCGCCTTCAAAGGTGTAGCCCGCCTTTTCGGCAACGCGACAGGATGCATCGTTTTCGGGGCGGACATTGATTTCGATGCGATGAAGTCCAAGGACTTCAAAGCCAAAGCGGGTCAAGGTATTGACCGCATCGGTAGTCAGGCCTTTATTGGCATGGTTGCGGTCAATCCAATATCCAATATGGGCTCCACGCAGTGCGCCAAAGATGACTCCACCCATCGTTATCTGACCGACCAAGGTCTCTCCGCTAAATATCAGAAATGAGAATGATCGACTTGCCGCTGCTTCGCGGTTGAGAGAGCGGACCATCGATCGAAATGAGCGCCCTTTGCTGACAAATTCACTCTCTGGGGTTCCTGGAGTAACTGTTGGAAGTGTTGCCTCCCAAGGAGCAAGCCATTCGCGATTTTCCGCACGGACTTCATCCCAGGCAGCTCTATCGCGATAGCGCGCTGGGCGAAGTGTGACTTTCTCGCCGACGAGCTCTAAAGGTGGCATTGCTAGATATATCTACGCTCAAGGACAACAACGGTAACTTCGCTACCAGCTGCAACCTCTGATTCACCTTCGGGGATAGCAATAAATGCGTTGGCATCTGACAAAGTCGCCTGTTCATCTTGTGAACCCAATGGTGCGACAGACTTTCCATCTTCGCTGAGAACAGCGCGAACATAAGAGCGAAGCCCAGATTCGGAGGTGATCGACTTTTCTAGGCGTGCTTTCACAGATGGGCGATGAATTGTTGCAGCCCCCAGCATTGTGCGAATCATTGGGCGTACTAGAAGTTCAAAGGAGATATAGGCCGCCACTGGATCGCCAGGAAGTGTGACCACAGGAACCTTATCTGGACCGATGAGACCGTAGTTGTGGCGACCACTTGAATCGATTGCGACCTCAACGCTGGTGATCTCACCAATCTTTGAAAGAGTGCGAGTAATCAAATCAAATGAATCATCGTGACGCTCGCCGCTGAGAATGATCAGATCTGCGCGGACCAGCTGATCTTCAATCACAGATTGAAGTTGATCTTCGTTCTCAGGAATCGAGTGCACGCGATAAGCAACTGCACCCACTTCGCGGACTGCTGTTGTGAGAAGCCATGAGTTAGTCTCGAACTCTTCTTCACCTGTGAGCTTGAGACCAGGTTCAACAAGATCAGGACCTGCAGAGATCACTACAACGCGTGGATGTGGACGGGTTGGAAGATGATCAAGGCCGATAGATGCAGCAAGTCCAATCTGTGTCGAACGGATTCGACTTCCTGCCTTCATCACCAAACGTTCGCCCGCATAGATATCTTCTGCAAGGGATGCCCCGTGAGCATCCAGAAGTGGCATATCGAAAGGCTCGAGCGGATGGCAGAGATTTAAGAGGGAGCCAAGCACCTCATCAACGCGCACACGATCGGACATAGACAGTAACCTTACTTGTTGAGAGCTTATAAAGCGTGGATTTGCGAAGGGAGTGCTTAAGGCATGGCTACAAAAGCTGAAACGAAAAGTAAGTTGCGCCAACAACTTCGCCGCCAACGTGAAGAACGTTACGTAGACCACAACCTCCTCCATCTTTTATCTCTACCGGAAATTTCATCTGCATCAGTAATCGCCTCTTACGCTTCCTATGGAAGCGAACCAGATACCTCAGAGCTCAATCAAGCAATCATTTCGGCCGGAAAAACCCTGCTCTTGCCACGAGTAAATGGCGATGAGCTTGAGTGGGTTTCATGGGATGGAAAGCAGAGCTCACTTTCACCTCAAGGAAATATTCTGGAGCCAGTAGGTGAGAGCTATCCAGATTTAGATTTAATCAACCTTGTACTTGTTCCCGCACTCGCCATTGACCCTGATGGATACCGTTTAGGACAAGGCGGTGGTTTCTACGATCGCGCGCTACCAAAGCTCAAGGCTTGGAAACATGGAGTTGTCTATAGCTTTGAACGTATGGAGCACGACTTACCAAGAGAGCCATGGGATGTGCCCGTGAATAGTTGGTAGTAGCCCGTTACGGAAGATTTCGTGCGATTACGATGCGTTGGATCTGGTTTGTACCCTCGTAAATCTGAGTCAGCTTGGAATCACGCATCATTCGCTCAACTGGATAGTCACTGACATACCCATACCCACCCAGTACTTGAACAGCATCGGTAGTTACCTTCATCGCAACATCTGTTGCAAGTGTCTTACATGCTGCTGAGAAGAACTTAAGGTCTGCATCACCACGTTCGCTCTTTGCAGCTGCCGCATAAGTTAATTGACGAGCTGATTCGATTGCGATCGCCATATCTGCAAGCATGAATTGAATGCCTTGAAAATCAAAGATCTCCTTGCCGAATTGCTTACGCTCATGTGAATACTTCTTTGCAGCATCAAATGCACCTTGAGCAAGGCCAACAGCTTGTGCCGCAATAGTGATGCGGGTGTGATCGAGGGTGTCCATTGCAAGAGCAAAACCCTTACCGATTTCAGAGATACGACGGTCATCGCCAACGGTTACATTGTCGAAATAGACCTCACGGGTTGGAGATCCACGGAATCCCATCTTCTTCTCAGGTGCACCAAATGAAACTCCTGGATCACTCTTCTCGATTACAAATGCTGTAATTCCTTTTGAACCAAGAGACGGATCGGTCTGTGCGATGACGGTGTAGAACTCAGATTCTCCTGCGTTAGAGATCCACTTCTTACTTCCATTGATTACCCAGCTATCGCCTTTGCGCTCAGCTTTTGTCTTCAGCGCTGCTGCATCTGAACCTGCCTCTGATTCAGAGAGACAGTAAGAGAAACCTTTTCCTTTAGCCAATTGAGGAAGCCACTTATTCTTCTGCTCATCGCTGCCACTGAGAATTAGTGGGAGTGAGCCGAGTTTATTAACGGCAGGAATCAGAGATGCCGATCCACAAACACGAGCCACCTCTTCAATAATGATTACTGTGGCAAGGGCATCTGCACCATCTCCGCCATTTTCGGTGGGAACGTGCGCGGCAAAGAGTCCAGCTTTCACAAGCGCGTTATGCGCCTCTTGTGGGTAGCGATGATCTTCATCGACTGCATGTGCAAAGGGTTCAATCTCTTTTGTCGCGAGATCGCGAACACTCTGACGAAGGTCGTTGTACTCCCCTGGCAGTGTGTAGATATTCTCAAATGACATTACTTCTCCCCTTTGGAATCGCGCTCTTGAAGTCTATTCAAATATTGGTTGTATTGGGCTAATTCATCGTCCTCACCCATAGCCGCCTTGCGGGCTTCATTGCGATCTATTCGGACAGTCTCGCGCTTATCTTCACGCATCCACAAGATAAAGGTGGCAATCAGGGCGAGAATGATAGGAATTTCACCCATAGCCCATCCGATGGATCCACCCCTTTGCTGATTGGCAAGATAGTCAGTAATCCACGGTGTCTGTAGAGATGCGTAATAACCACCATCGACCAGAGTTGACTGAGACATCAGCGCAATTGAGAAGAAGGCATGAAGGCTCATTGCAGCAAAGAGAATAACGATGCGCAGAATGTGAGGGTATCGACGTGGGTTGGGATCTATTCCAATTACTACGTTGAAGAAGAGGAATCCTGCCAAGATAAAGTGAATGTTCATGAGCAGGTGACCTGCATGGTTCTGCATTAAAGCACCAAAGAGATCGGTGAAGTAGAGAACGAAGAGAGAACCATCAAAGAGTGCCAGTGCAGTAATTGGATTATTGATAACTACTGAATACCGTGAGTGAAGAGCTGTGAGAGCGAGTGCGCGAACGCCGCGCTCTTCTTTATCGCGTGATTGAGGCAATGTGCGCAACGCTAATGTAATAGGAGCGCCAAGTACCAAACCAATTGGTGCAATCATGCCAAGTAACATGTGAGCAACCATGTGATACTCAAATGAGAAGAGTGCGTAAACCCCAAGACCACCTGATGTTGCAAAATCAATAAGAACTAGTCCTGATGAAAAAGCGATTGTGCGACCGACTGGCCATGAATCTCCGCGCTTTTTAAGCACTGCAACACCCTTGATATACAAGAAGAGAGCAATCAGCAAGAGAGCAATCATCAGTGCATCGGGGTTGTATTCAGTGATAACTCTCCAGAACGTTGGTGGAGGTGGAGTCTGCATACCAATAATCAACTCTGATGCGCTTAGATTTGATACATCATCCTGTGGTGGTTGCACCTGAGATAACCAAGTTCCCATTAGGGCGACGGTGACCATCACCATCGCCTCAACTGTGATTAAACGGAGCAATTCTTGAAGTCGAACCTCATCGCGTGACTGCAAAATCTTTCGATTGGCATAACCCATACCAATCAGCGCAGCTGTGAGCATTACCTTGCCGATAACTAAGTAGGCATACTGTGTATTCCAGGTATCGCGATCATTGAGGCGGGTATAAGCCGTTGCTACACCACTGAGCGCTACTGTAATTGCTGCCCACAAAGCTAAGGCAGAGAAACGATAAAGGGCGTTAATGCGCAGGGCCTGAGGCGCTGCCAGGATTCCAAAGAGGCCACCAACCCATAATGAAATCGCTGCAACGTGGGTAACTAGTGCGCCAATTGCTAAGGAGTGCGAACCACTCGATGCTGAATGGCTCTGAAAGACTGGAATCACAAGGATGACAATCGAGAGAGCACTCAGAATCAATAGTGGTAGAGCGCGCTTAATCCACGGCAACGCAATTGCAAGTACCAAGATTCCAGCCATCTGCGCGAAGAGGGATTTGCCAAGTGCGGTCTGGGTAAGAAAGGAAGTCAATACGGATTCTGTAATTGCGAGCTCAAGATTTTCTCGAATGATAAAGATTACCGAGAGAAAAGTCGTGAGAAACCAGAGGGCAGTAAATTGCGAGGCTCGCTTCTTAATGAGTAGGCCAGCTTCTGTCAGCGCTCCATCTTTATTAGGGATAAATAGGGAAGCTGCCAGTAGTGTTCCAACAGTTGCGAAGGCGAATAAGTAATATGCGCCTTGATTAAGAATCATCTCTCGTTATACAACTTTCGAGCGTAGCGAACGAGTGCAACTGCAACTACTGCTGCTGCTAGCAAGAGTCCAATAACAAAGATAGTTGTGCCGACATCATTTCCTGTTGGCACAGGAACCTCAGTTGGAGTTGGTTGTGGTGATGCAACAACTTGAGGTTGGTTATAGTTAAATGTGAATGATCCACTTAGTGGCACATCATTTTCTGCCAAGAGTGTGTATGTAACTGTGTAGATACCGGTGCGAATGAGATTCTTCAATCCAACAACCGCTTCATTTTCAGCAATTGTCAGAGTTCCATCATCAACGCGAATTCCTGATGGATCTGTGACAACAACTTCGCTGCCCTCATCCATAATGGGAAGTTCTGCAGTGATAGTCACTGCGCTCGGCGCTGACTCAAGTGACTGACCGGCCGTTGGATCGGTTGAGATTAGTGAGTTGGCCTGTGCTGGCGCTGCTCCTGCAATCAGTAGTAGGGCGAGCGCGCTAGCGCTGATGAGCTTCTTCATGAGGCCTCCCTTGCGATAGCCGCTCCTGGGGCCATCAATTCGCGCCTATCGTGTCACCTCTTTACACTAAGGCGCTACCCCAAACCGCCGAGCGAAAGGTCACATAGATGCCTACATATCAATATGCATGCAGCGCATGCGGCCATGCCTTTGAGGCCGTCCAGTCTTTCCATGATGATGCCCTCACTGAGTGCCCCGAATGCAAGGGCGAGGTAAAGAAGGTCTACGGAGCAGTCGGAGTTGTCTTTAAGGGATCTGGTTTCTACAAGACCGATTCAGCCCCGCAGAAATCGGCCGATTAACATTTAACCCTCGTGATGGGGTGGGCGATCGCCCTTAATCTCTTCTTCACGGCGACGATCATCATTTCTATCTTCGCCAGGATCGCGCTCATCATCGGTGGTTGCAGGGAAGATATTGCTCACACTTTCACCTCCTGATGATTGTTGAACGCGACGAGATTACGCCCATCCTACATACTTGCGCTATGTTCGAGAAACTTGGCCAATTTGCCGTCCGCCGTAAGAAATTCGCTCTCTACCTCTTCATCTTCTCCACACTCCTGGCAGGAGTTGCTGGCTCACAGGTATTTGGTCGTCTCGATACAGGCGGATACTCCATCGAGTCCAGTGATTCCTTCAAGGTCTACCAATACATCACCGAGGATCTGAATAAGCCAGATCCTGCCATCGTTGTAATGCTCGATGCCAAGACAGATGTTAATGATCCTGATGTTGCAGCTCGCGCACTAGCCATCGAGGCAAGGATGGAGCTCGAAAGCGGAGTGGATAGAGTCGATTCATATTGGTCTGTTCCATCTCTTGAGGCTAAAGCTGCACTGCGATCTAGTGATGGGCAAGCTGCCTATCTACTTGTCTATGGCAGTGACGAGGCATTTTCTCCGAAGAGTCAGAAGTTAGGTGAAACTTTCCAGGCTAAGTTCGATGGCCCTGTCGATGGCTTTGAGCTCTATGCAAGTGGTTTTGCAGTGATCGGACATGCGATTAACTCCAAGATTGGTGAAGATCTCAAGCTCTCTGAATCAATCTCAATCCCACTCACATTTATCTTGTTGGCATTTGTCTTTGGCGCACTTGCCGCCTCTGCAATGCCGCTGATTGTGGGAGTCTTTGCGATCATCGGTTCTTTCGCACTTCTCTATCTCTTAACACTCGTAACCGATGTCAGCGTCTTCGCACTCAACCTTGTCACCGGTATGGGACTTGGCCTTGGTATTGATTATGCGCTTTTAATGGTCAATCGATTCCGAGAAGAGCTGCATCACGGAAAGAGCGTTGAAGAGTCGATTATCATCATGATGAAGACTGCAGGAAAGACTGTCTTCTACTCAGGGCTCACAGTTCTAGTCACGCTGATGTCACTTGTCTTCTTTCCACTGCCATTCCTTAAATCTTTTGGTTATGCAGGTGTGACAGTTGTAGCTCTTGCTGTTGTCGGCGCGCTCTGCGGACTTCCGCCAATTCTTGCCCTTGTTGGCAAGAAGATTGATAAGGGAATTATTCGTAAATCAGCAATTACTCCTAAGGAAGATGGTCGCTGGTCACAGACTGCGCGCTATGTAATGCGCAAACCAGTAACAGTCACACTTGGCTCACTGATTGTTCTGGGAATTATGGCTTCACCATTGACTGCCGTTAAGTTCTCGCAAACTGATTCACGCACATTACCTGAATCCAATCGTGCAGCTTTTGCTACTGCAGTTCAAGCAGAGCGCTTCCCTGGGCAGTCAGGTAACCCTGTTGAGATCATCATCCCTGGTGGCGAAAAAGATCCAGCAGCTGTTGCCCAATACATCGCTGATTTGAGCAAGGTGGAAGGTATTCAAATTGTTCTGCCTCCGCAGAAAGCTCTCAATGACGATACACAAATCACCGCAGTGCACGAGATGCTTCCTCGTTCCCCAGAAGCTCAGACGCTAATTCATGATATCCGCAGCCTGGATGCGCCCGAGGGAACACTTGTGGGTGGAGTTGCTGCCGATTACACAGATTCACAAGATGGAATCGCAAACACACTTCCGCTCGCCTTTGGCTGGATTGCAATTAGCGTATTGATTCTTCTCTTCCTCTTTACTGGATCAATCATCTTGCCAATCAAGGCAATCTTGCTCAACGTCCTCTCATTAGCTGCAACCATGGGTGTGCTCACTTGGGTCTTCATCGATGGCAATCTTCAATGGCTCGTCGGTGACTTTACGGTGACCGGAACGTTGGATACCTCAATCGTGATCTTGATTGCAGTCGTAGTCTTCGGACTTTCAATGGATTACGAAGTCTTCTTGCTCTCACGTATCCGTGAAGAGCATGATGCTGGTAAATCCAATGAAGAGGCCGTTGCTGTTGGACTCCAACGTTCGGCTCGAATCATTACCGCTGCAGCCCTTCTCTTAGCTGTCGTCTTTGCATCATTTGTACTCAGCGGTGTCACATCGATTAAATCAATGGGCTTCGGTGTTGCACTTGCCGTAATCCTTGATGCAACGATTGTTCGCGGCCTACTTGTCCCTGCCTTGATGCGACTCTTCGGTGAACGCAACTGGTGGGCACCTAAGTCACTGCAGAGATTTACTATCAAGCATTGATCTCGCGTACTCTTAGAGTATGGATCTCATAGCAACGCTTCAATGTGCTGATCAGCCTGGCATTGTCCATGCGATGACCTCTGCCGTTTTGGCAGCTGAGGGCAACATCATTGAGAACCAGCAATTTACTGACCATGGGACAAATACCTTTGTTATGCGCACGCGCTTTGAATCAGCGCAATCACTTGAGAAGGCGGCTTCAACGTTGCAGGCGGGTCTTGCGCAATTTAGCCCTGTCTTGCATGTGCGCCCGACTGATCAAAAGCCTCGCGCACTTGTGATGGTGACAAAAGAGAGCCACTGCTTGCGCGATCTTCTCTATTTACTAGAACTCAACGAACTACCTATCGAAATCCCGCTCGTTATCTCAAATCGTGAGGAGCTAAAGGATCTGGTTGTTTCGCATGGCATCCCATTTCTCTACCTACCTATCGATTCTTCAAACAAAGCTGCACAAGAGAAAGTTGTTCTCGAGAAGGTTGCAGAGCTCAAGATTGATTTTGTAGTCCTTGCTCGCTACATGCAGATTCTTTCATCGCAATTCTGTGCATCACTTCCTGGTCGAATAATCAATATTCATCACTCTTTCCTACCTGGTTTCAAAGGCGCAAAGCCATACCATCAGGCACACGAGCGTGGAGTAAAGATTATTGGCGCGACAGCTCACTTTGTTACAGCAGATTTAGATGAAGGTCCGATCATCGAACAAGATGTAGCCCACGTAAGCCATTCAGCTACTCCTGAACAACTCATCTCTCTTGGTCGCGATATCGAACGGCGAGTGCTCTCTCGCGCAGTTCAACTGTATGCAGAAGATCGCATCTTCATTGTCGGTCACCGAACAATTTGCTTTAACTGATGATTTCTTAACGGTTGCTAGTTCTATTTACTACATTAACACTTATGGTTGAACTTGTACTTGGCAAGTAGAGGTTTGATGTCGGAGTGATTCTTGCGCTTAATACTATTGAACCCCTAACAGATGGTTTATAGGTGCAATCTACGGTGTTACTCACACTCATCAGATTGATACACCCAGCAATTCGCTTGTTGTTCTGAAAGAATGTGACTTTGCCGTCAGCACCACTAACTGGCGATGAAATAGCTAATCTAATAGTTCCGCCAGTTCGATAGTTAATCGAATTTCCACCGCCTACTAATGAGAGGCCGGAGCTCACTGCCTGAGATAGAACCGCTCCTGTATTGATTCTGGTGATAGAGCTTGAACCATAGTTGAAAGAGTATGCAAAGGTCGCATCTCTAGATATTGCAATTCCGTAGGGTCCATTTCCAGTGGGAATAGTTGCAGTTATTGAATCATCAGAAAGTCTCAATTTGTAGATTGCATTGGCACCGTAAGATTGAAAGTAAATAAAGGAGCCATCTGGTGATACTGCCATCATGTAAGAAACATTAGATAGCAAGATCGGAGAACCAGAGAGCGAGTTAGTTGCTGTATTGATTTTATAGACACTAGAAGTTGGAGTCGCACAAATCACGTAGAGAAAATTACCGCCGACGGTGTAGCCAACAGTGTTGGTCGCAGAACAAGTGCCCAGAGTGAGCGGTGTTCCTGTGACCCCAGTGATTGTATTGAATGGAACGGCTTGGGTTGCGCTCACACCATAGGCTTGACTGCCATCGGGAGATACCGCCACATACCTCACTCCAATTGGAAGAGTGTAGGTCGTATCTAAGGCTAAATCAGAAGTACGGTAACGTTTAATCGAGCTGGGATAACTTTGAAGAGCAACATATGCATAGACGCCATCAGGTGAAATGGCAAAGTTGTAGGGATTTGAGCCGACGGAAGTAGTCGCCGTCACTGAATCATTTGAAGTCGCAATTTTTACCAATGTGCCATTTGATGCATCTATATATAGTGCTGCGCTTCCATCAGGTAGGAAAAATATCTGGCGTAAACTAGTTGATGAAGCCAATGCAACAGTTTTGATTAATGTGGCATTCGAAGCATTCACTTTATACAAAGTTGAATTTGTGTAACCTAGTGTGTATACATAAGAACCGTTTGGTGCAATCGCACCTGTAAATGGTGAAGATATGCCAGTCAGAGTATTTGTGGCGGTATCAGGAGCCACTCCATATGCTGGCAATACCGCTACAACTGTAAATAGTAGGATCAAGAATTTGCGCAGCGCTTTGCACTTCATCTCAATCCTCACTTCGGCATTCTATTTGGTGCTACCAGACTACTTACAGGCAATCTTCGGTAGATGTGTCCTAGGCGGGAGTTGAACCTGCGACCTACCGCTTAGGAGGCGGTTGCTCTA
>CAZXVL010000011.1:0-21530 GCA_964644425.1 uncultured Candidatus Planktophila sp. | reverse complement strand
GCCGCAAGAAGGCTGCTGTTGCAGCTCCTGCTGCAAAGAAGGCTGCTCCAAAGCGCCGCAAGAAGGCTGCTGCTAAGCCAGCTGCTGCAAAGAAGGCTGCTCCAAAGCGTCGCAAGAAGGCTGCTGCAAAGCCAGCTGCTAAGAAGGCTGCTCCAAAGCGCCGCAAGAAGGCTGCTGCAAAGCCAGCTGCTAAGAAGGTTGCTAAGCGCAAGCCAGCAGCTAAGAAGGTTGCTAAGCGCAAGCCAGCAGCTAAGAAGAAGTAATTTATTACTTATAAAAAACCCCGCCACTGTATGTGGCGGGGTTTTTTATTGCTCAAATATTTTCTACTTAATATCTTTAATGCGCAGGGCAACTCTTTCAAAGATATCTGCTAGCGCCTTCTGATCGCCTTTATCGAGGACATCTAAAAAGCGGCTCCGCACACTGTTTACATGGTCAGGGGCTGCAGCAACAATTGCCTTCCATCCCTTAGGGGTCATAATTGCAAATGAGCCTCGCCTATCATCAGGACAGGCTTCGCGGCGGACCCATCCCTCCTTCTCCATCACCTTGATACGGTGCGATAGGCGCGAGCGCGAAATCATCGCAACCTCTGCCAGCTCCGACATTCGCATCGTGCGATCAGGGGCATCGCTGAGTTGGGCGAGAACTTCATAATCGGCCATTGAGAGATCATGGGCGGCAAGGTCCTCATCGAGGGCATCTAAAAGACGGCGGCTAGCAATAATGTATTGTCGCCAAGCTTTCATTTCAGCTGGGTTGAGCCACTTAGGTGCGGTAGCGTTTTTCTCTGCCATAGGGCAATGATACGACAATAGTAAAACTTTCAACTATCTGCGTACTATGAGCCCTAATATAAATCCAAGACTTCGGATAGGAATTTGCACTGATGACTCAGACTGGTTTAGACCACTCATATATCGATCCACAGGTTCGTCCTCAAGATGACCTCTTCCGTCACTTCAATGGCAAGTGGATCAGTGACTATGAAATCCCTGAAGATCGGGCAAGTGATGGAGTATTCCGCGCTATCTACGACAAGGCTGAGGCCCAGGTCCGCGAGATCATTGAAAGCGCCACTGGCTCAGATGAGGCGCAGAAGATCTCTGATCTCTATCTCTCATTCATGGATACCGATGCGATTGCAGCTCGCGGTATCTCGCCACTGACTTCAGATTTAGCAGCCATTGATCAGATCAGCGACCTTGCCAGCTTTATCTCCACCATGTCCGCCTTTGAAATTCAAGGGATCGGTGGTTTAACGGGTGCTGCAATTTACTCAGATCCGATGAACTCATCTTTTAACATCTTCCATATCGGCCAGGGCGGAATCTCACTTCCCGATGAGGCCTACTACCGCGAAGAGCAGTACCAGCCAATACGTGAAGCCTTTATCGCCCATATCGAGAAGATGGCATCACTTGCGGGGATCTCTCTTTCTGGCAGCGATATCTTGGCGTTAGAGACTGAGATTGCCTCCCACCACTGGGATCAGGTGAAAGACCGCGATGCCAATGCCACTTATAACAAGCTCACATTGGATGAGTTCAAGGCCCTCTCCCCCAACTTCCATTGGGACCTCTGGTTTACAGGGGCACAGATTCCATTGGGCGCTCTGACCGGAATCAACGTGCGCGAGCCCAGCTTCTTCTCTGGGGTGTCGCAGATGTTGGGCCGCTTTGATAGCGAGATCGAAAATTGGAAGGCATGGCTTAAGTGGAATGTCATCACTTCAAGTGCTGCATTTCTCACAGATGAGATAGTTCAAGAGAACTTTAACTTCTTCAGCACAACCCTGACAGGCACTCCTACATTGCGCGAGCGCTGGAAGCGTGGAGTAGGGCTGGTGCAAGGCTCCCTTGGTGAGGCAATCGGCAAGGTCTATGTCAGCCGCCACTTCTCACCAGAATCAAAGAGCGCCATGGTCGCCCTCGTCGATAATCTCATCGAGGCATACCGCCAAGGTATCAATGAACTTCCATGGATGTCCGATGCCACTAAAGAGAAGGCTCTGCTTAAGCTCTCCAAGTTCAATGCAAAGATCGGCTATCCCGATAAGTGGCGTGATTACTCAAGTCTTGTCATTAAGCGCGATGATTTGATCGGCAATCTTCGCCGCATCTCAGAGTTCCATCATGCCTATGAGATTGCCAAGATCGGCCAGCCGGTCGATATCCATGAGTGGCATATGACTCCACAGACCGTAAACGCCTATTACATGCCAGTGATGAATGAGATCGTATTTCCTGCGGCAATCTTGCAGCCACCATTTTTTAATCTCGAGGCAGATGCCGCGGCAAATTACGGCGCAATCGGTGCCATCATTGGCCACGAGATCGGCCATGGCTTTGATGATCAGGGCTCAAAATACGATGGCGATGGCAATCTTGTTGATTGGTGGAGTCAGAGCGATCGCGCCGCCTTTGATCTCTTGGCAGGAAAGTTAATTGAGCAGTATGACGCGCTCTATCCAGTTTCTACCCCGGATACCCACGTCAATGGTGCATTTACCGTTGGAGAAAACATCGGTGATCTATCGGGCTTAGAGATTGCCCATAAGGCCTACAAGATCTCGCTCAATGGCCAAACAGCACCAGTTCTCGATGGCCTTACAGGAGATCAGCGATTCTTCTACGCCTTTGCTCAGGCATGGCGAGGCAAGAACCGCCCAGAAGAGACCAAGCGTCGAATCGCAACTGACCCGCACTCACCTAATGAGTTCCGATGCAATCAAGTAGTTCGAAACCTCAACGCCTTCTATGAGGCATTTGAAGTCACCGATAAAGATGCGCTCTGGCTCGATCCAGCCGAACGCGTGCGCATCTGGTAGCGGTACTTCTCCTTCATAACCTCTGCGACAATTTGCACTATGTCAGGTAGCGATAAGGGCTTTAGCTATGCCATCGAGCATGCGCCAGAGAACGGTCTGGCACGTGCTGGTCGCATCACCACCCCGCACGGAGAGATAGCAACACCTGCCTTTATCCCTGTCGGCACTAAGGCGACCGTGAAGTCGGTACTGCCAGAGGCGATGGCAGATCTAGGAGCACAGGCGCTCTTATCCAACGCCTACCACCTCTACCTCCAACCTGGTCCAGATGTGTTGGATGAGGCAGGTGGCCTTGGAAAGTTTATGAATTGGAGCGGGCCAACATTTACCGATAGCGGTGGATTTCAAGTACTCTCACTGGGCGTTGGATTTAAGAAGGTCTTAGCAATGGATGCTCAGACATTTAGATCAGATCAGGTTATTGCTGGAAATAAAGAGCGCCTTGCCCACGTCGATGATGAGGGTGTGACATTTAAATCTCACCTCGATGGATCCATGCATCGATTTAGCGCAGAGATCTCAATGCAGATTCAGCACAAGATCGGTGCCGACATCATCTTTGCCTTTGACGAGTGCACAACCCTTCACAACACTCGCCCCTATCAAGAGCTTGCAATGGAACGCACTCACAACTGGGCTATTCGATGCCTTGATGAACATCAGCGCCTTACAAAAGAGCGTTCTACTAAGCCATACCAGGCCCTCTTTGGCGTGATTCAGGGCGCACAGTATGAAGATCTACGTAAAGAGGCTGCCGCCGATCTCGGCACCATGTCTTCATCAGGTATTGAATTCGATGGCTTTGGAATCGGTGGAGCCCTGGATAAACAATCCCTTGGCACAATCGTCGGCTGGGTAAATTCAACTCTTCCGCAAGCAAAGCCCAAGCACTTGCTTGGAATCGGTGCTCCAGAGGATCTCTTTGTCGGAGTTGAAAATGGCGTAGATACTTTTGACTGTGTATTGGCATCTCGCATCGCTCGCACCAGCGCCGTCTATTCGATGGATGGGCGCTTCAATGTGTCAAATGCAGGCTATGTCAGAGATTTCACACCGATTGATAGCGAATGTGATTGCTATACCTGCCAGAACTTCACACGTGCCTACCTCTGCCACTTATTCCGTGGCAAAGAGATGGTGGCGGCAACCCTTGCCACGATTCACAATGAACGCTTTATCGTTCGCCTTGTAGATCAGATGCGCCAGCACTTAATTGAAGGAACGTTCTATCAATTCAAGGATGAGTTCTTAGGCCGCTACAAACATCGCAGCGGACAAGCTTCTAACTAATCCCCGAAGCTAGTGTGAAAGCTTGATTTCATCGGCTTCAGAGCCGACAGGGTTCCATCCGCCAGGAATTAACTCATCTGCCTCATCCGGACCCCATGTGCCCTCAAAGTAAGGGTGGACTCGATCTGGGTGAGCTAAGAGCTCATCCAAAATTGCCCATGAGTGCAGCACTGCATCGATACGAGTAAAGCGGAAGTGATCACCCAGCATTGCAGCGCGCAGTAGGCGCTCATATGGCCCTTGGCGATCACCGAACTCGGTAAAGAACTCCACTGAAAGATCTACCGTTTCAGAGACGAGTTTTGTGCCTGGCTTCTTGGCTTGAAGTGAGATATCCACGCCATCTTGAGCTCCAAGGCGGAAGCGAACTTGGTTGGATTCAGCCTTTCCAAAGAGAGCACGAGGTGGTTGCTTAAACTCCACGATGACCTCAAGGACGGTCTCAGGCATCTTCTTACCTGTTCGAAGGTAGATAGGAACACCAGCCCATCGCCAGTTATCAATAAATAACTTCATCGCAACGAAGGTCTCTGTGTCAGAGTTTTCGGCCACACCTTCTTCTTCGAGGTAGCCCACAAATTGGCCACGAACCACATCGCTCTTCTTTATCTCACGAATTGCAGAGAGAACTTTGATCTTCTCATTCTGCATATCTTCAGAGCTCATACTTGTGGGTGGCTCCATTGTGAGCATGGTCAAGACCTGCAAGAGGTGGTTTTGCAATACATCGCGAGTAGCACCGACTCCGTCATAGAACTTTCCACGGCCATCGATTCCAAAGCTTTCAGCCATCGTGATCTGAATATTTGAAACGTAGTTGCGGTTCCAGACTGGCTCGAAGAGAGTGTTGGCGAAACGGAATACCAAGAGATCTTCTACCGCCTCTTTACCCAGGTAGTGATCGATACGGTAAATCTGCTCTTCAGGAAGAAGTTTCTTCAGGTCAGCATCGAGAGCTTTCGCAGATTCAAGGTCACGACCAAAGGGCTTTTCCACAACAACGCGAGCGCGATTGGTAATACCTACTGCTGCAAGTGATTCTGTGATTGTTGCAAAGAACTCTGGAGCGATAGCAAGGTAGATGACGGGGAGCTTGTAGCCCTTAATGGCCTCAGCGAGCTCTACAAAAGTTTCAGGGTTGTTGTAATCACCAACGATGAGCTGAACTTCATCACGAATCTTGACCAAGATATCTTCTTCAGCTTCGGGCTTTCGTGCACGAATAGCTGCCTCTACATTGTTACGAAAAACCTCTTGCGTCCACTTTGAGGATGCGACTCCAATAACGGGCATATCTAGCTGCCCCAGCTCCTCTAGGTCATAGAGTGCTGGAAAGAGCTTCTTCTTCGCTAAATCTCCGGTGGCACCGAAGAGAACCAGTACATCAGCCTTCATTACTTCGCCTTATCTGCAGAAGACTGTGGCTTCTCGTTATGGCCACCAAACTTGTAGCGCATTGCGCTGAGTACTCGGTTGGCAAACTCATCATTATTACGTGAGGCAAAGCGTGAATAGAGCGATGCTGAGAGAACATGGGCAGGAATGCCCGCCTCAATTGCTGCCTGAACTGTCCAGCGACCTTCACCGCTATCACTGACTTGGGCAGAGTATTCGGTGAGCTCTGATGATTCATTCAGCGCCTGAGCTGTCAGATCTAGCAGCCATGAAGCGACAACGCTTCCACGACGCCAGACTTCGGTGATCTCTGGAATATCTAACTCATAAGCCGGAGTCATCTCATCTGCTGCTTCAAAGATTGCAAGACCTTCGGCAAATGCTGCCATCATGCCGTATTCGATTCCGTTATGGATCATCTTTACAAAGTGACCAGAACCGGTTGGACCGCAGTGCAGATATCCGTACTCAGCTTGAGATGGTTCTCCGCTACGACCCGGTGTGCGCTCTGCTGCCGCAACACCTGGGCAGAGCGCCTTAAAGATGGAATCAAGGGATGCAACCACATCACTATCTCCACCAATCATCAATGAGTAACCACGCTCAAGGCCATAGACGCCACCAGAGGTTCCAACATCGACAAAGTTGATTCCCTTTGCCTTCAGAGCCTGTGCATTCTTGAGGTCATTCTTGTAATAACTATTTCCGCCATCGATGATCGTGTCACCTGGAGAGAGCACCTCTGCAACGGCCGCGATTGTCGAATCTGTGACGCCAGCTGGAACCATCACCCAGACGGTGCGAGGTGCTGTGAGCTGAGATGCAAGATCTGCTAAATCGGAGGCACCGATAGAGCCTTCACTGACGAGAGCGGCAACTGAGTCAGGTGAGACGTCATAGACGACCGATGTGATCTCGTGGCGCGCAAGCCTGCGAACAATATTTGCGCCCATACGGCCGAGTCCGACCATGCCAAATGTAGTTGTGCTCATAGTGATTGCCTTTTTCGTAGTGCGAAATCCTCGACTTTGAGGCGTATTTTCGGTGCGATATGGCCCTTAGTCTAGTCGATAGCCCCTTATTCGGCGAGGAAGGCCTCTTGATCGACAATCAGGCGGGTGCGATTTACTGCGCTGACAAAGCTTGCGGGGATAGATAAATCACCCTCGATAATTTTGGCGACCGCATCAGCCTTTGCAGCTCCTGTAGCAACGAGCCACACCTCTCGAGATGCATTGATGCATGCCATCGTAAATGAGATTCGAGCAGCTGGTGGTTTAGGAGAATCTGTAATTGCAAAGATGACACGAGGGTCATCAATATCTGCAATGCCTGGAAAGAGCGATGCAACATGACCATCAGGACCCATGCCAAGGATGTTGAGATCGATAACAACGCCCTCTAACTGTCTTTCGTAATCTTCAACAGCTTCATTGATAGAGGCGCTGTTATCAGATGCGCGCGCCTCATGGATGACGATATTCGTATTAGTTACTTTTCCATGCAATGGATATGCGTTGCGCTCGGAACTATCTGATGCCACATATCGCTCATCGCTAAACCAGATATGAAGTCCTGAATACATCTGTGGTGCTTTATTCCAAATTTCTAAGAGGGCTTGCGAGATTGCCACACCCAGAGTTCCGCCAGTAAGCACAAGATGGAACTCACCGCGCTCTAGAAGGCCTTCTTCAATGGCAAGAATTATCTGAGCTGTGACCTCTTCAATTAATTCATCTGAATCGATGTAAATTGTGAGATCGAGTGAATCATCGATTTCACCTACAAGGTCATCAAACTCATCGCTCATAGCGCCAATAGTAGTCGAGCGACGAATCTGGTTAGAGCAGGTAGAGGGTTTTAGCTTTCTCCACTGCATCTGTGCGCCCGTCTGCGCCGAGCTTCTTATAGAGGTTCTTCAGGTGGGTCTTCATCGTATTTTGAGAGATATGAAGCTCGCCGGCAATTACCGTCAAAGTTCTTCCGGTAGAGAGCTGCCTTAAAATCTCAAGCTCTCGCTTAGTCAACGTTGGAATACCTTCTGTCACCGCATCTCCTCGCTCTCTCATTCTTTCGGCCATCGCACTAGCCAGGGATTCGTTGTAAATGGTCGGCGATTGATTTGCCACTTTAAGAATTAAATTACCTATTTGATCTATCTGTCGAAGGAAGGTCTCTCTAGCACCAACGGTGGAACCGACCTTAAGTGCCTGCTCCACATGCTTAAAGGCAATGCTTTCTGAACTTATATTGTTAATTGCCAGAGAGAGGTGTTTCCAAATCAAATCACGCGGTGTGCGCTCAGAAAGGTTTGCAACTTCTTTTGCAACAACTTTAAACTCCTTAGTGCCGTCAACAAATAACTTGTATTGCAGCACATCACGGGTCTGAGGGGTCCGAGAGACCAAAACTTCAAGCCGGTTTAGGTCATTGAGTACAAATCTGGGATAGAGCTCATTGATGTCAATGAATGCCTCAAGCTTATGCTCGGTATCAAAGCTTTGAATAAACTCTCTCTCGCCCTTGATTCGCTCGAGTACTTGAGTTTTCTGACCTTTACTCATTAACTCCTGGAGTATGTGGTTTTCTGCAGTGAGATACCAATGCCATTGCTTCCACTGAAATGCGAGATTTCGAATCTGTTCGAAGATAGAGATAGCCTCACTGATTCTGGAGAATTCCAAGAGACATCTTGCCTTTACATACATTACATCCAGAGGTCCATGGTTTCCTACATACCCGTGCCTCTTATACTGCGCAAGCGCATTTACTGCGATATCAAATGCCTTCTGAAATTCACCTCTGAGATGCAATGACATTGCCTGTATCGATAACAAGAATGTGTGTGAGGTTGTTAGCACGGTCTGCTTGCCGAGTTGCTCGGCGATAGCAAAGACTTCATCTACCTTCTCTGATTCATTCCAAATGTATCTCTTTGTTGCCAATACTCTCAGTAGGCTAATCTGATCATCAACGCCAAGATAGCAACCGCCCAATCCTGTGTGGCTTGACTCGATACATGCCTCAACCTCGTCAAACTTTCCAAATGCCAGGTTTACATACGATTGCCCACCTGCAACAAATTGAAGGTAGAAATCTTTCTGAATTGAGTTGTGTGCTGCTAGTTCCAGTCGTGATAGCTGAGCACTTGCCAAATCAAAGTTCAGATTGGCAAGAAAACCAGCAATCTCAATAGTGCTCTTGCCAAGCTCTCCATCAACTGATCCATCATTGACTGAAACGGCCCAGCGAATAAGGTCATCGCCATGGCCTTTCGCTTGCTTGACTCGAGCAGCGGCTGGAAATAGCTCTCTAATCTTCTCGGTATTGCCTGCGTGAAAGGCTTGCTCGAGGGCAAGGCCTGGCTCTCCGCGCCCAATGAAATACTCGGTCAATCTCTCATGGAGTTGAAGTTTTTCGACTTCACGCTTACGAAATTCCTCGCTAAATATCTCTCGCATCATGGGCGAGAAGATAAATCCTGCCTCAGGATCTCGTGAGATAGAAAATATTTCGCCTCGAAGGGCAACTTCATTGACTCTCTCATATGAGAATTGATCACCCAGAATTTCGCGCGCCAGCTCAAGAGTAAAACTTTCGGTAACGGAGAGTTTTTCACACATGGAACGTATATCTTGATCAAGATTTCGTATCACAAGAAGTGCAAGGGCTCGTAGCGGTTCAACTTCCGTGGCCAAGATGCTCTCAACATCTTTCATCTGCCCTCGTAGGTGCAAATGCTCGACCAGCAGCGATGTGGCTGATGGCCATCCATTTGCTACCTGAAGCAGCTTCGAGAGCGCTGGTGTGAGCTCAAGTCCTGCACTCGTTGCAAGCAAGTACTTTTCCTCGTCACTAAAGCGAAGATCTTTACTTGTTACAACCTTAATTGGCCCACGCGAACTCAACGATGCGAAAACGGATTCGCTCTCTTCTGCTCTGATGGCCACAAAATGAACATTCGAAGGAAATTGCTCAAGTAATTTGCTGGAGACATCGACCTCTTGTGTGCTTGCGTTTCGAAGGTTATCTAAAACAAATGTGTACTCCCGGCCCGTTTGAAGAAGTTCATTTCCCCATCTGCGAACAACCTCTGAAGGGCGAAGTGGCTGGTCACGCTCAAACCATGGAGCAAATTCTGGAATCAAATTTCGAGTAGCAGCGATAAACATTGCTGACATGTCATTAAGGGAATCTTGATTTGAGACGGTGAGCCAGATGACTGAGTCAGGTCGAGTTTGCGCCCATTCAGCAACCAGGGTGGATTTTCCATACCCCGTTGGCGCAATGACCATGGTTGCCCCTGGAGCTCTATTTTCGATCAGAGGAAAGAGGTGTTTTCGAGAGAGAAAGTGTGAGGGAAGGGTGGGGATCAAGGTCCGCGAAAGCGTCACCCCTAGACCTGCCTCACCTGCCATGGGTGAAGAATCTCCCAGTTGACTCCAAAATGAAAGGAACAATCACCCCTTCTGGGGTGAGATTGCCGGGTGAAGTTAGCCCTTAGGCGACTGCGTCAAAAGCTTCAGCCAGGACACCGAGTGCATCCTTGAGAAGTTCATCTGTAATCACAAGTGGAGGCAAGAAACGGATGACGTTTCCATATGAACCCGCTGTCAAGATCAATACGCCCTTGCTCTGGCAGTACTTAATGACCTTTGCCATCAACTCTGGATTGGGATCCTTCGTTCCGGCCTTCACGAGTTCAATAGCAACCATCGCACCGCGACCACGGATTTCCCCGATTTCAGAATGCTTGGCTTGAATCTCGCGAAGTGCAGCAAAGAGAATTGTCTCAAGGTGGCGAGCGCGCTCTACCAACTTCTCACTCTCAATGATTTCAATAGCAGCAAGTGCTGCAGCACATGCGATTGGATTTCCACCATAGGTGCCACCAAGGCCACCGACGTGAGAAGAATCCATTATCTCGGCACGGGCGGTAACAGCTGCAAGCGGAAGTCCGCCAGCGATTCCCTTGGCTGTCACGATCATATCTGGCTCGACATTCTCGTTATTGACCGCAAACCAATCACCCGTGCGAGCAAAGCCTGCCTGCACTTCATCGGCAATAAAGACAATCTTGTTATCTGTTGCAAACTTCTGCAAACCTGGCAAGAAACCCTTTGGTGGAACGATAAAACCACCTTCGCCCATGATGGGTTCGATCAAGATTGCTGCAACATTGTGTGCACCAATTTCTTTCTCGATCTTTGTTGTGACCATCTTTAGAGCATCTTCTGTAATCGTAGCCTGCTCGCCCATCCAACGATATGGATACGGCATTGGCATGCGATAAATCTCATTGGCAAAAGGACCAAAACCTTCCTTATAAGGAACGTTCTTTGCAGTCAGTGCCATCGTCAGGTTTGTTCGGCCATGATAAGCATGCTCGAAGACAACAACTGCAGGTCGCTTTGTGTAGTGACGAGCAATCTTGATTGCATTCTCAACTGCTTCAGCACCTGAGTTTTGCAAGAGTGACTTCTTCTTAAATGATCCTGGGGTTAAACGATTGAGCGCTTCGCATACCTCGATATAACCCATGTATGGAGCGGTCGTAAAGTTGGTATGTGTAAATGCAGCCACAGCCTCTTGCACGCGCGCAACAACGAGAGGCGCAGCGTTTCCAACGTTTGTAACACCAATTCCTGCGCCAAGGTCGATGATGCGATTGCCATCGATATCTTCAAGAATTGCATCAGATGCACGCTTAATAATGACCGGAATCGCAGTTCCTAGCCCACCAGAGACCGCTTCTTTACGACGCTGCATGGCAGCAGTGGAAAGTGGCCCTGGAATCTCAGTGGCCAAGTGGCGCGATTGTGGGAGCTTTTCTGTCATGGCATAAGTCTAAGGCCTGACAAATACTGCGCCAGCCCAACTGCTAGCCAGAGGCCTATAGGCTTCTCACATGAGTGACCTACGTGACAGCGCCCCTCTTCTCGATGCCTATCTTTCCTACTTCGAGAGCACTCGCACCCCATTTACGATTCCAGGACATAAACAGAAAGCTTCACGTTTAGATGCTGGCCTCGGGGCTGTCGTTGATAGTGATACTCCTTTATATGGCGGCCTTGATGAAATCAAACTCACCAATCAGACCTTGAAGAAAGCTGAATCACTAGCTGCCCAACTGTGGGGGGCTGACTTTGCGAGATTTTCAACTGGTGGCTCCACCCATGCCAATCAAGCGATCGTTCTTGCACTAGGACAACCAGGAGATAAGGTCGCGGTCTCTCGTACTGCGCACCGCTCAATACTCAGTGCCCTAGTTCTAGCAGGGCTTGAGCCAATATGGATGTCACCTGAGATTGATTTGGCAACAGGTGTTCCAATCGGTATTAGTGCAACAGAGTTAACGCGCGCACTCCAAGCAAAACCAATAGCTGTGCTCCTGACAGAGCCTGGTTATCTTGGAACTATCTCAGATCTTCCTGCACTTATAGAGCTCGCTCATGCACAGAGCGTTCCCATAATCCTCGATGCCGCATGGGGTGGACACTTCGGGTTTCATCCAGAACTTCCGCGCCACACCTTTCAACTCGGTGCAGATGCCCTGATTTCCAGCACACATAAAGCACTTCCCGGATATAGCGCATCTGCAATTCTCTTAGCTCGCAGAGAATTTCTTGATCTGGACCGCATAGAACAAAGCTTTGAAACAACCCATACAACTTCTCCTGCCGGAGCTCCCCTGGCATCTATTGATGGAGTGCGCGCGCTTTTACAAAGCCGTGGTGAAGAGCTGATTACTCAATTGTTAGCCAATATCGCTAGCTTCAAAGCTATGGTGCAGGGCGAGTTCGCTCTACCTATCTTTCTCTATCCTTCCGATTTCCCAGCATCTCGCTTTGATCCAACCAAGATAGTTCTTCGTGTTCAGCAATTAGGGGCATCAGGTGTTGATATTGAGCGCGATCTCCAAAGCTCTGGAATCCGAGTTGAGATGGCAGATAGAGACACCATTGTCTTCCTCGCCACCTTGGCAGATCGCAAAGAAGATTTTGATCGCCTTGCAGATGTCTTAATACCTATTTTAAAGAAGCGCCAAGAGCAACGCAGAGAGAGCGCAACTGCCCTTTCTTGGTCCGTTACCCCTGAGCGTGGTATCTCCATGCGCGATGCCTACTTTGCAAAGACAGAGATGGTTGCAGCAGATGATGCAACAGGTCGCATTTCAGCCGATTTGATTGCTCCCTACCCTCCAGGAGTTGCAGTCGTTGCACCGGGTGAAGTTCTTACCAAGGAGATTCTCGACGGTCTTCGTGCCTCCAAAGAGGCAGGAGTTCGCATCGCTTATGCCACAGATGCAACGTTAAGTACTTATCGCGTCGTGCGATGAACTTTGTGGTTGGCAGCCTGTGCGAGTGGGCGAATCACCATGCTGTCCACATTGAAATGTTCTGGCAGAGTCACAGACCACCTAATTGATTCAGCAACATCTTCTGCAGTAAGAGGGGCATCAACGCCTTCATAGACCTTTGCCGCCTTTGCGGCATCTCCATCAAAGCGGTTGAGTGCAAATTCATCGGTCTTGACCATGCCGGGGGCAATCTCTGTAATCCGAATTGGAAGTCCATTGAGTTCAAGGCGCAGAGTGTGTGCCATGGAAGTTTCGGCAAACTTGGCCGCAACATAGCTTCCACCGTTCTCATACGCACGATGTCCTGCAGTTGAGGTAACAATGACAATATGGCCACGACCATTGCGCTCCATAATCGGAGTAATCGCCTGTGTCACACGTAGTGTCGCAATGACATTGAGCTCATAGCTCTTTGCCCACACATCAGGGTCTGCATCAAGGACAGTCGCCGAATCAAATGCGCCACCTGCGCAATTAACCAAAATTTCAATCTTCTTATCCGCACAGAATGCCCCAAGGCGGATTACATCGCTCTGATTGGTGAGGTCTGCAACAAATGGCGAAATGAGTGGTGATTCAGCGGCAAGTGCAGCTAGGCGATCTTCACGACGTGCAACTGCAATGACAGAAAATCCATCAGCGGCGAGGGCTCGAGCAGTTGCTGCACCGATTCCACTACTAGCACCCGTGACGACTGCGACGCGTTCTCTCTCCATGCGATGAGAGTATCGAAACTTTCATCAAGGCCATAGCCTTTGCCCATGAGCAAAAACATTGAGACCCATATTGAAGTCACTTTCGAGAACCGCAACCGCACCACGGTCTTCTGGCGTGGAATCCTTGTTGCCCCGGTCTATATCTTCTTCGTGACCATTGTTGGCAGCTCAGATGCTGTCGCAGTTGCCGGACTTTTTTTCATCCCTACACTTCTCGCTCTCGTCTTTCGTGGAATCTATCCAAGCTACTTCTTGCACATCAATCATGCGCTGACCGAGTTTGAGGTCCGCATTACCGCCTACCTCATGTTGCTCACCGATGACTATCCCTCAATCGAGCGCAATCCAAGAGTTGCGGTGATTTTCCCTGATGTGGAGGGTGGAAAGAACCTCAATCGTTGGCTCCCATTGGTTAAGTGGTTGCTTGCAATCCCTCTCTATATAGTCGGAATCGCCTACATCATTGCCTCCGGCGTAGTCACTTTCTTCGCCTGGATCACAACGTGGTCTACAGGTCGCTACCCAGAGTGGGCAGCTTCAATCGTTCTGGGCACAATCCGCTTCTGGAACCGCGTGGCTGGTTATGCCCTCTTTATGGTCACCGACAAATATCCCTCATTCTCTCTGAAGTAATTCGTTTGTATTGCCTCTACTATTTCTGCCATGCATGAGTTCACGCCTGAGATCGAGAAGGTCGCTCAAGAGATTCTCGAGTACAGCCTTCTTCGTTTAAAAGAGAACCCTCCTCTTGATGGACCAATGAGCGAAGAAGAACTCTTCGCAGCTGTTGGAAATACCATTACAGAAGATGGTCTTGGAGGAAGTAACGCACTGGCGCTCTTTACCCAGACACTTGCACCAGCGTGTATCTCAACGGATCATCCGCGCTACCTAGCATTTATCCCATCTGCGCCAACCGAACTTGCCAACCTCTTTGATCTTGTTGTTGGCGCATCAGCGCTCTATGGCGGTTCATGGCTCGAAGGAGCAGGTGCGGTATTTGCTGAAAACCAGACGTTGCGTTGGTTATCAGATCTGGCAGGGCTACCAGAGAGTGCTGGCGGTGTATTTGTTCAAGGTGGAACTATTGGAAATCTCTCAGCACTTGTTGCAGCACGTAAGAGTGCGCGTAAGAGCAATCCTAAGATCACTCGATGGGCTGTGGCGTGTTCTAGCGAAGCACACTCATCGATTCAATCTGCAACAGAGGTAATGGATGTTGACCTCATAAAGGTTCCTGTCGGCGAAGATGGAGTCATGCGTGGCCCAGAGCTAAAGAGTGCAATTGATCAGTATCGTGGGAAGTATTCAGATCGAGATATCTGCGCGATTGTTGCAACCGCTGGCACGACAAACCTTGGAATCATCGATGATCTTCCAACAATTGCACAGGTGGCCAATAGCCATAAAATTTGGTTCCATGTTGATGGCGCCTATGGCCTTGCAGGTCTTGCCAATGAAGAGACTCGTAAGTTATTTGTTGGCGTGGAGCACTGTGATTCATTTATTGTCGATCCACATAAGTGGCTCTTTGCGCCTTTCGATGCCTGCGCATTGATCTATCGCAACCCTGAGTTGGGCCGTGAAGCCCACACACAACATGCTGGTTACCTCGACACGCTGACTGAATCTCACGAGTGGAACCCTTCTGATTATGCAATTCAATTAACTCGTCGCACACGAGGCTTGCCACTATGGTTCTCACTCGCAGCTCACGGAACTAAGGCATATAGCGATGCGGTTGCAAAGACGATGGATATTGCAGCGATTGCCGCTGAAAAAATTATCGCCCATCCCAATCTTGAGCTTTTGCGCGAACCAAACCTTTCAATCGTTGCATTCACCCGTAAGGGATGGAACCTCGAGGATTACAAGGCGTGGAGTGAGAAGTTACTTGCAGATCAAATCGGATTTGTCACACCGTCTTCAGATAAGGGTCAGCCAATTCTTCGCTTTGCAATAGTGAACCCTTGGACACAAGTCAGCGATATTGAAGCGATTCTCGATACTCTCTAGAAATTCTTGAGGCTTACGAGTTGTGAAGCTTTAACTTCACGCCAACGACTGTTCCAAGAAATACAAAGGCAAAGAAGACCCAGCCCGAGAGTGCAAAGGCTTGTGTGCCAGATAGCAGCACGCCAATGGTGCAACCCAACGAAGTCATTGATCCCCAGCCTAAGAAAATGCCTCCCAGGAGAGCAGTGCCTGTATTTCGTGGAGTCAGGCGAGAGAACTTAAAGCGCCCTCCTGCCAAAGCAGCAGCAAAGGAGGCGAAGACGATTCCAAAGATGAGCCATCCGTTATTGGTGATCGCCTCTGAGACCACTGCAATACAGCCTGCCATTTGATCGAGGCCAAGGAGAGTGTCATCTGCCAAGGATTGATTTTCCATAAATGTTCTTGCACTCGTGCTGATCTGTCGCGTCACACCCAAAGGCTCAACTCGAAGGTAGGCGATCATGCCAATAACACCGACAAGTGCACCTGTAGCAATGGGATTCCAACGCTCGAAGATGAGATAGCGAAGTCCTGAAGAGATTGAGGGTGCACCGCTTGCTCGCTTGCTAATTGGCTCAGAGTTCTTTCCCCATTTGATTGCGAAGATGAAGAGCGCAGTGACGGCTATAAAGGTAATCAGAATTGATCCACCATAACCAAATGTGTGAGGCAACCAAATCGTTGGTGCATCCGCAATAGCATTGAGATAGAGCCAATTCCAGGTAAGAAAGGCGATTGCAAAACCAATAAGTGTCCCAAGGAGTGCAGGGATCGCTCGAAGATATCCCTGTCCTAGTCGATATAGATGACCGCTGATACATGCTCCCGAAAGAGTCATTCCAATACCAAAGAGAAACGCTGCCAGAGCAAGAGGCCAACTAACTGGGCCAATATGAGCAACTGGAGGAAGGCGATCTGTTGATGTATCAGGCAAGAATTGACCAAAGACGATTCCGTATCCAATCGCACCTACAACAATTGCGGTGAAGACAGAGATCAATGGCGTTGAATTGCGATCTTCAATTCCATCGCGAAAAATGCAGAAGAAACAGAAGCGACCTCGCTCAAGAAGAAGGCCAAGGCTGATGCCAATCAAAAGTGAAATTGGTGCAGTACTTGCATTTTCGCCTTTGGATAGCAGAAAAGCAATTGAGAGCAAGATTGCGATGATTACGCCAGAGATTGCAGTTCGCACTTTCTGGCCAGTAGTCCAGGCAAAACCAGGGGTCCCGATTGAGTCAGGACCCCCAGCTTCGACTGTTAATTCGGTCTTTATGACTGACCCCAAACTGTTCCAGCGTTATTCACAATTGGAACTCCGACTGAGTTTCCGTACTCCGTCCAAGAACCGTCATAGTTCTTCACGTTGTAACCAAGGATCTCACTCAAGACAAACCATGTAAGTGATGATCGCTCACCGATTCGGCAGTAAGTGATGATGTTCTTGCTTCCATCAACGCCCTTATCTGCATAGAGCTTCTTCAATTCCGCAGTTGTCTTAAAGGTTCCATCAGAGTTGACGTTAAGACCCCATGGCACATTGATGGCACCTGGGATATGACCTGCACGGACTGCAAGCTCCTGGAATCCTGCTGGAGCAAAGATCTTTCCGTTGTATTCATCAGCTGAACGAATATCAATGAGTTGAGTGCCGCCAGGCTTTTTTGCTACAGGAAGAACATCACGAATGAGTGTTGCGCGAAGGCTCTTATCGAGTGCTGACGCTGTGAAGTTTCCGCTCTTAAATGTTGGAACAGCTGTTGTGAGTGGGCGTCCATCTTTCTCCCACTTAACGCGACCACCGTCAAGAATTCGAACATCCTTCTGACCATAGACGTTGAAGATCCAAGCTCCCCATGCTGCAAACCAGTTGTTCTTATCTCCGTAGAGAACAACTGTTGTATCTGCATCGATGCCAGCCTTCTGAGCCAACTTTGTAAATGCCGCACGAGAGATGATGTCGCGGTTTACAGTATCAACGAGGTCGGTGTGCCATGAGAACTTAATTGAGTTCTTAATATGGCCGCGCTCATAGACACCAGCTTCAGTGCTGACTTCGATGATTCGCACCTTAGGGTTATCAATATTCTTCTCAAGCCAATCTGCCTGAGCAACTGAACGAGATTGATTCTTTGGAGCAGCTGATGCCTCTGTTGCGCTGACGCTTGCAAGGAGGGATACGGCAATAGCTCCCACAATTATTTTCTTTGACTTAAACATTATTTTCCTCTGCTAGTAGTTGAAATTGAATAGTTAGATGACTAATTCAAGATCAGCAGAGAGTTGTGGTGATGCGGCAGAAGTCGATTGTGCGACGCTTAGTAAATGACACTTTCGACTCCCTTCAATACGTTCGGTAAAACTTTCGCCGAACTATATGGAGTAGAAATGGCATTTGCAACACGCCAATTATTTGCAAAAAGCTCAGAGAATTAATGAGAACTATTTGCAAATAGCTACTTGCACTAGCGATCTAAGACGTTGCGTGAAGGGTTGTAACTTCCACCAGTGCGTCGGAATGCAATACCGCTCAGAGCCTCTAGAACAACTCGATTTGCAAGCATCGCTGTGACGTCGGCGCTATCAAAGGCCGGTGCAACTTCAACAACATCGATTCCAACAACGGGAAGCTCGATACAGATGCGACGAACTGCCTCGAGAAGCTCGCGCGATGTGAGACCGCCCGGTTCTGGAGTACCCGTTCCTGGCGCCATTCCCGGATCGACGACATCGATATCAACGGAGAGAAATACCCCATCTGTCTCATCGGTAAGAATGGCGAAGGACTCATCAAGGACTGCCTTAAGGCCGCGATTGTGAATCTCAGTCATTTCGTAAGAGCGCATCTTCTGATCACGCATCCACTTCAGAGTTGCATCCTCTGGCCAATATCCACGAAGGCCAACCTGCAAAAAGCGATCTCCGCGAACTGTTCCTGATTCAATCAGGCGACGCATTGGGGTGCCATGTCCGACAAGTGATCCATTTTGAACATCACCAGTATCGGCGTGTGCATCGAAGTGAATCATGGAGACTTTTCCGAGACCTCGGTGATCTGCAATTCCTGCAACATCGGCAGATGTCACTGAATGATCGCCACCAAGAACCAAGGCAATTGCGCCCGCACGAGAAATCTTCTCAGTTGCCTCACGCAAGAGAGCGAGGCACTTACCCAAATCATCACTAGGCATCAATAGGTCACCGGCATCGACAACCTTGAGATCCTTGAGTCCGTCGACGCGCAAGGCCATATGTGGGCGCTCCCCATCATGTGGCAGATAGTCAGTGCCACGAATTGCTTGTGGGCCAAACTTTGCACCTGATCGATATGAAGTGCCTGCATCAATTGGCGCACCAACAATGACTACATCTGCATCACTATAGGTAGAGAGATCATCGAGATCACAGCGTGGGACGCCAAGAAAGGTGAAATCAGGTCCATACATATTGCCGATATTTACCATTGCGGAGCACCTTCTCTTTACTTCTTTGTTTTGCTTGTCTTAATCAAGCTTGCGAATGTCGCAAGTGCCAGACAGGAAACGATAACTGTCAGGCTCTGAGTAATTGAAATATCTGGATATTTCCATCCGAAGATTGTGTCGATGCCATTTTCATGGCATGCGTGAAGAAGAAGCTTGACTCCGATAAAGCCAAGGATTACCGAGAGGCCCTTGCCGATATAGATAAGGCGAGTCATCAAGCCACCGATCAGGAAGTAGAGCTGGCGGAGTCCCATGAGCGCAAAGATATTTGCAGTAATAACAATGTATACATTCTCAGTAAGTCCGAAGATCGCAGGAATTGAATCCAGGGCAAAGAGAAGGTCTGTCATTCCAAGTGCGAGAAGTGCAATCGTAAATGGCTTCAACCCCTTGGCACGTAGCCACCTAATAATCTTGCTCTCATCATCTTCTACCTCGCTGCCATGTGAGCTCTCCATAAAGAGCGTGACAGCTGTGTAGATAAGGAATGCACCAAAGATAAAGAAGACCCAGCTAAATTGATCGATTGCTGCCTTGCCCAATGAGATTGCAATGACGCGAAGGACGAGTGCAATCAAGATTCCGATCAAGAGCGCAAGTTGTTGCTTCTGCTTATCAATCTTGAGTCGAGTAAGAATAAGGACAAATACAAAGAGGTTATCGAATGAGAGTGAGTATTCAGTCAGCCAGCCTGCGAAGAACTCTTGCTGCTCAGTCTTTCCCAACCATTGGCTGAGGTAGAGACCGAATCCCACTGCGAGTGAGACATAGAAGAGGCTCCATGCTGTTGCCTCTTTCATAGATGTGTCTTTGTTGCGACGAGATACCGCCCAGGCAAAATCAAGGGCGATGATGATTCCCAATACAGTGAGTGTGATTACCCAGTTGGTTGTAGAAATCGTCTTTACGGTCTCAGTCACATTTTGAGTGACAGCATCGGCTGCGCTATAAATCATGGCGAGAGCCTAACATTGCTAATAAAGAGGCCTATCGAAAATGGGAGAATCATCCCTTTCCATTTCTTTTACATATAAAGTGGCCTACATGAGCTTGGGATCATCATTTAATCGCCTCTGGTCGGCAAGCATTCTCTCCAACCTCGCAGATGGCCTGGCGATGACTGCATTTCCTTTGCTGGCTATCTCACTGACTAAAGACCCTGTCCTTATCTCAATTACTGGCGCGCTAGTCATGCTTCCTTGGCTTCTCTTCGCCGTCCCTATTGGGGCAGTCGTAGATTCTGTTAATCGTAAATATATTGTCGCTGGCGCAAATGCAACTAGATCACTCATTGCCGCCACGCTCAGCCTTACCATCATTTTTGATGTCGTAAATATCTACTGGCTCTTTCTGATCATCTTCTTAGTTGGAATCTGTGAGGTCTTTGCAGATACCGCTTCCCAAACTGTGCTTCCTGCAGTTGTAGATAAAGAGAAGTTAGAAGTTGCCAACTCTCGAATGGAGATTACCCACACTATTGTTCAGGGCTTCGTGGGTGCTCCCATTGGTGCATTGATATATGTCGTCGCAATTGCCGCTCCATTTATTGCCAATTCAATTGGCTTCTTTGTGGCGGCCTTGATCAGCCTGACAATCCCATTGCATTTTGTGAAGACAGAACGAGAAAGTGGAAAAACAGGTTTCTCAGCCCTTCGTGAAGATATGAGAAGTGGTATTTCATTCTTATGGAACCACAAGGAACTTCGCCGCCTTGTATTAACAACATCGGCTATCGGAATTGGTTTCTCTTTTGCCACTTCAACCCAAATTCTCTTTGCAGTTGATTTGCTCAAACTTGATCCTAAGTACTTTGGTCTAGTGATGAGTGCACTTGCAGGAGCATCTCTCATTGGAGCGTTCTTGGCACCAAAGAGTGCGGAGAAGTTTGGACGAGGATCTGTCCTTCGAGCAGCGATGGTGACATCAACGGCTCTGACATTTGCGACAGCGTTCTCACCTAACCTCTGGTTCTATATCGGCCTCTCCCTTTTGGGTGCATTCTCCATTGTGCATTGGAATATCGTTTTGATGGCGACGTATCAACGATTGATCCCACAAGAGATTTATGGACGAGTGCATGGAACTCGTCGCACACTGGTCTGGGGCTCGATGCCGATTGCCTCTTTATTAGGTGGAATTTTCGCGAAAATCGATCTGCGTTTGCCATTTGTCCTCGGTGGAGCCTTTGCTCTCATCCTTGCGGTTTCAAATTCTGGATTTATTAAGAGTATGGGAGATGCTGGCGCTGCAGAACTTGAAGAAGTAGATTCTTCTGGTGGGAAGTAAAGAGAAGGTAAAGCTCGGTTCATCTTTTTGGCGCTTATGGAGCGCCAGTGCAATCTCTAATCTTGGCGACGGAATCGCCGCGGTTGCGTATCCGTGGCTTGCCTCATCAGTTACTCGTTCGCCGCTGTTGATTGCCCTCATTAGCTTTGCTTCACGTGTACCTTGGC
>CAZXVL010000010.1:0-23587 GCA_964644425.1 uncultured Candidatus Planktophila sp. | reverse complement strand
TGGCTTATCAAATGACTTTGCGGGACGATCAGACTTCTCGAAAGAACGTGCTGGCTTGTCAAAGGTGCGCTTTGGCTTATCAAAAGACTTTGCCGACTTATCAAATGAACGAGCTGTGCGCTCTGACTTATCGAAAGAACGTGTTGCACGAGGTGCATCTTCTCCACGACGAGGTGGGCGGGTATTGCGATCTTCTACAAACTTAGCTGCACGTGTCTTTGGCTTTGCGCTTTTTTCAAAGACGCGCTCCTTGGCCGATTGACGAGGATTACCCTTTGGAGCACCCTCAATCTCTTTAGACTTTGAACCAATCTGCTTCTGAAAGCGTGCTGCACGTAGCTTTGAGCGATCTGTTAAACGCTTCTCTTTACGTGTTGATGCAATTGGATCTTTATCTGAATAGCGAACTGTTGTAGTCGCCTTAAACTCTGCTGACTTTGCAGCTGTGGACTTTCGTGGGGCAGCCTTCGGTGTCGTGCGAGCAGCAGGGGCAGCTTTCTTAGTCGCCTTTGCTGCTGCAGCGCGACGTGGCTTGCCCTTTGAGGCAGCGCGACGAGCTTTTCCGGGTGCGGATGTACGTGTTTCTAGAGCCATTGTTAAGTTTTCCTATCGAGAGATCAAGCGCGTCTCGATTAGGAAAGTCCCATATGTGGGCTGACCAGGGTGGAGATAAGACTCGCAAGAAGAGCCTGCTTTGAGGCTCATATTTGTTTATTCGGTTACTGATGTAACAGGCCAAATTCTACAGTGGATAGCTCGAATTACGAAATCAGTGCGTAAATGGGGCTACTTTGCAAACTTTGGCAGATGTAAATCAAATTTGATTGAGATAAATCGTGTGGCTATCACCGCGATACCACCTGCAACAACTGCTACCTGCTCTGGTGAGTTAAATGCATGGCAAATCACGAAGGTGCTTGCACCAATAAGTGCTGAAGTTCCGATGGTTTCGCGATGGAGAAGTACGGGCTCAACCTGGCAGAGAACATCTCGGAGTAGGCCACCCGTGACCGCAGTGATGATTCCGAAAATAATCGATGAGTACCAAGGAATATCGAGCTCAAATGCAAGCTGCGTTCCAGACATCGTAGCTGTTGCCAGTGCGAATGTATCCATAACAAGAAGAGTTTTTCCAACGTGTGTAACGCGGCGGAAGGTAAGAGTGACTATGACTGCCGCCAACACTGATGCCAATATCCATGGATCTTCTACCCAGACAAGAGGCTCGCCGATAAATAGATTACGAAGAGTTCCGCCTGAAATTGAGGCGATAGTGGCGATATATGCAATGCCTCCGTAATCGAGTCCGCGATCTGCGGCTACACGTGCGCCGACGAGAGCAAAGACGAAGGTCGATAGAAGATCGAGCGCATGGAGAAGCGTCATGGCTAAAGAGTACGCGAATCCTGAGCTAAATCCTTTAGCGCATCTCCGCTTACGCGATACACAGTCCATTCATCCATCGCAACTGCTCCAAGAGATTTATAGAACTCAATCGCAGGTGAGTTCCAGTCGAGAACCCACCATTGAAAACGTCCATAACCATTGCTCTCGCAAATCGCTGCTAAGTGCTGTAGCAGCGCCTTGCCATAGCCGTTACCTCGATATTGAGGGCGGATGAAGAGATCTTCAAGATAAATTCCGTGTTTTCCTTGCCAGGTGGAATAATTGAGAAACCAGATTGCACAACCTGCAATAGCGCCTTCGACTTCAACAATTTCACAGAACACTTTTGGCTGCGCACAGAAGAAAGTTGCGAGAATATCTTCTGACGTCGCTTTCGCCTCTTCTGGCGCCTTTTCATAGAGAGCTAGCTCATAAATCAGGCGAGTAATTTCATCGGCATCCTCAGGCCGTGCTGATCTAATCTGCATGAGATAAGAGTAGTTTGTAGGCGCTCTAATCGGTTAAGCATTGAGGGCTCTGCAGTAAGATTGCCCGCATGTCATCGAGCAAAGAGTTGAGCCCAGAGTTGAAAATTGATAAGAATTGGTGGCGCCAAGCTGCTATCTACCAGATCTACCCACGTAGCTTTGCCGATACAGATGGCAATGGCATCGGAGATCTCAAAGGTGTCACCTCACGAGTGCCTTATCTCAAGTCACTGAGCCTCGATGCTGTCTGGCTTAGCCCTTTCTATCCATCTGCACTTGCTGATGGAGGTTATGACGTTGATGACTATCGCAATATCGATCCAAAGCTTGGCACACTCGATGACTTTGATGAGATGTTGGCAGCTCTTCATGAAGCTGGGATCCGCGTCTTTGTAGATATCGTTCCAAACCACTCCTCCAATCTTCACCAATGGTTTAAGGATGCAATAGAGGCAGCCCCTGGTTCTCCTGAGCGCAATCGCTACATCTTCCGCGATGGCCGTGGCGCAAATGGTGAACTTCCCCCAACAGATTGGCCGTCGCACTTTGCTCCATCTGCATGGACGCATGAATCAGTATGGGGTGGCAAGCACAACCAGTGGTACATGCACTGGTTCGCTCCAGAACAACCAGACTGGAACTGGGACAACCCAGAGGTCGAAGCAGATTTCCTCACAACTCTTAAATTCTGGGCCGACCGTGGAGTAGATGGCTTCCGTATTGATGTTGCACATGCGCTGAAGAAAGATTTATCAGAACCACTTCGCATGCGTGCGACTTTGGAATATGACGAGCCACGTAATCTTGATGGCACCGGAATTTTGATGGATCGCAATGAGGTGCTTGAGGTCTATAAGACTTGGCGCACTCTTTTTAACTCTTATGATCCCCCACGTGTGGCAGTTGCTGAAGCGAATGTGCAACCAAGTCGTATGCCTTTATATGCAAGTGAAGAGACTTTAGGCCAATGCTTTGACTTCCGCTTTATCGATGCAAGCTTTGATGCGGCATCCTATAAGCATTGCGTCACAGACAGTTTGACTCTTGCAAAGGCGAATAACTCTTCAACAACTTGGACATTAGGTAACCACGATCAGATGCGTTATGCGACAAAGCAGGGACTACACCCCGTCGTAGATCGCCAAGAGTGGTTGCTATCAAATGGCACATCACATCCTGTTGATTTCCAGATCGGCACACAGTGCTCTGTTGCTGGAAATGTCTTTATTTTGGCGCTTCCAGGATGCACATACATCTACCAAGGTGATGAGCTCGGAATCCATGAGGTTGCAGATATTCCTGAAGCAGAGATTCAAGATCCAATCTATCTTCGCAATCACAAGCAGGCGAAGGGTCGCGATGGATGTCGCGTTCCACTGCCATGGACTCGTGAGGGTAAGAACTTTGGATTCGGCGACGGTGGTTCACACCTTCCTCAGCCAGAGTGGTTTGGTAGTTACTCAGTTGAGGCAGAGAGCGGAGTTCCTGAAGCACCTCTTGAGATCTTTAGAAAAGCTCTCAAACTACGTCGCGAACTGCAATGTGCTGAGGAAATCACGTGGCATAAGACAACTAACGATAATGTCCTGCACTTTAGCCGCCCTAATGGTTGGAACTGTATTACCAACTTCAAGGGTGGCAAGTACCCAATGCCTGCTGGTGAGATATTGCTAGCTACTCAACCAATTGAGGATGGCAAGATTCCGCCAGCTACAACTGTCTGGTTCAAAGCGTAAGGTTTAGGAAACTCCGAGGATATCTACGACGAAAATCAAAGTTTCGTTAGGGCCGATTGGACCAGCACCTGCTGCTCCGTATCCCATATCTGGCGGAAGAATAAGTAGACGACGTCCGCCTACCTTTGCGCCAGGAAGACCTTGCTGCCATCCTGGAACAACTTGTGCGAGTGCAAATGTTGCAGGTGATCCACCGCTCCATGATGACTCAATAATCTGACCTGTAGACCAAGCCATGAGCGTGTAATGAACTGTCAGAGTTGATGATGGAAGAACCTCTGCGCCACTTCCAACGATCACATCGCCCGTTGTGAGAACTGTTGGAGCGGCTCCTTTTGGTGCTGTAATTGTTGGAGCCTCACCTGCGTTATCAGATACCTGAACGAGAAGTGAGCCAGCTGAATTTGATGAACCTGACATGGAATTAACTCCTACATAACTAGCTCCGACCATAACAAGGACCAGGAGAGATGCGATTGCGATTCGTAACGGCTTCATGATGGCAGAGCCTACCTTTGACCCCGCCCACTCCTGTAATAGACTCGCAGTCTCACCCAGACCGGGTCGTTCGATGGAGGAAAGATGGCACCACGTAAGCCGCAGGCGATGACTGAGCTCATCGAAAAGATCCGCTCATTTGCTACCCGCCACAACTCCCAGAACGATCCTTATCTCAGTGGATTACTCGAAGCTGTAGAAAGCAAGAAGAACCTGCACATCTGGGCAGAGCTCAATCCTCTTGACTACCTTCCACATCCAGAGGCTCAAGGAACTTTTTCCAAGGAGCGCTTAGTGCGCATCCTCACCGTTGTGCGAAATGTCCTCGTCTTTGCTCCGGTAGCACTTACCTGGGCCGCAGTCGGTGCAGCAACGACCGGCTTCTCCAAATACATTGAGGAAAATGGCGCCGATGTTGTGAACTTCCTAGACTTTTGGCAGAACGGCTATGACATTCTCGCCGAAGAGTGGAAGATCGGAAATGTTGCCCGTCTTGACTTCATTATCATCATGATTGTTATCGCCCTTACTCTCTATGTGTCACAAGCTGGCCACACAGCAGATGCCATGCGTGAGAAAGAAGAGGCAGAAATTGATCGTGAGCGCCTTGCTTTGGCTCTTGAAATTCAGACCCATCTCTACGATAAGCGCAAAATCACAACAGTGACCATGAATGCCTCTCTTGCAGGTTCCATCTCACGCCTGGTGACAGCAACACATAGCCTTGAGGGAGCAGCAAAGGTTGTGGAGAAGGCAACTCGCAAACTTCCTAAGCAAGCTGGCGCGACATCAACATCTTTCCTCGATAGCTTCTCCTTTAGTGATTCTCTAGATTCATACGAGAAGCCAACGGCTCGAAAGTCTCGTCGTGCGTAGAGTTCGTAAATCTCGTCACGAGGAAGATTCAACAAGCCAAGGCGGCTGGCTCTTCGCCGATTCATTTCTTGCTCTGATGGTGATCTTCTTGGCAACAATCTCATTTGTGCCCTCTCTCGTTGGAGGTTTAACCGGTACAGGAAACATTGGAAACATCGCTGGAGGAAATTACGTTAAAGGCCTCAATATTGCCTATGAGAAGTTTGATGCTGCTCAGATCCAAAGAGATATCGATGGCTTTATCGCAGGTGAGAAGCTTCCCCGCAATTCAAAGGTGCTCTATGCCAAGATTGTGGGCGGATTTAATCCCAATACTGAGAGTGAGAATGAGGGAAAATTTAGAGCCCTCATCTTCAGTGCTGAGATTCAAAAAGCTGAAATCGCATACTTTGCAAATGCCAAGATTGATCTTTCAGCAAATAAGTTATTGAAGCCAAACCAGATTGTGCTTCGACTGACTCTATCGCCACAGTAGGTGCGCGATAGCCGGGCGTGGCTCTCTACAGGCCTACGATTCCTAGGATGGTTCCAAAGAATGGAACCACAACAAATAACTTACCGAGAGTATCTTCTGCCTTAATCTCACCCAACCAATTGTTGGCATCGACTCCGAGTGTTCCATCAACTTCTGTAATCACAACACCTGTATAGGTGCGAGTTGTCTCACCAATAGTGACCTGGAAGGCAACCTTCTGGCCTACCTTGTAGCTATCAGTTTTTTGGTAGACGGCAAGTGAAGACTTTGCAGATCCCATTGCGCTCTGAAGGCCATCATCAGGATGGGTCACGCGAAAACCGAAGAAGAATAGGACGGCGAGAATGACGGCCGTAACTATGAGCTTCTTCTTCATTGGGAAAGTCTAACCCTTACTTCTTGCCTGAACGAGTGTTCGAGGACTTTGGTGCCGCCTTTTTTACAGTCGCCTTAGGCTTAGGCGTAGATTTTGAAGCTGAATTCGATGTTGAACTCTTGGTAGAACTCTTCGGTGCCGACTTGCTGGTCTCGCGCGTCGCCTTTTCTGTGATCTTGTTCAGCCACGCCTCGATATCAGCATCCTCTGATGCACGTGAGACGGTCACCGATGGAACTACGCCACTCTGCTCTGGGGCAGGAACGCTTTCAACAGATGGCTTTGGCTCTTTTGCACTCTTCTTCTTTTTTGAAGTCAATGAAGTAATGAGAGCCTTAAACGTTGCAGACCAGTTGATGCGATTGAAGTTCTTGATAAAGTGCTGAATTGTAAAGAGAACGCCGGCAAAACCTTCTGGCTTCTTAGGTGCGCGCGCACCCGCAGATCCCTGACCTGATGAACCTTGAGCTGATTGCTCTGAATTATCTGTATCTTCATTGACATTGCCATTGCCCATGCCGAGCATAAGTCGGCTTGTGCGGCTATCTGGGCGGCCTACACCGCGCCATGTGGCTACCTCAATAACGCTGCCAGTAGTCATTTTGCCAACAACAATCTTCTGCCCATCAGGTAGGTCAATTACCAATGGCGAATCAGAGATTGGAAGTGGTAATTTCGAAACCTTTGGGGAAGATTTCTCGGTCTCGTTAGTTGCCAATTGAGAAACCTACTCTGTCAGTGTAATCGGCGGTTGAAATCTCTTCGATATTGATCGCACTGTTGAGAACAGTTACCGGAGTTTCACTGCGTCCTGCGTAGTAAGACGTGACGGCAGATGCGCGTGATGAAATCTTGCATATGCCCGGCGTAGAAGTGTCATTGAAAATAAATTGTGGGTTAGATGTTGGCCACGCACTTAGACCATTCTGGCCAATTGTGTAACGCTTGGTGCACTTAATGACATCTCCAGGCTGGTACTTATTTGTGTAAAGCTTTGGATACGTTGAAGAGATAGTGATATAGATTGAGATATCGAGGCCAGAACAGGCGGCATCAACATCGCCATCAGTGACACTTGAATCACCAATTCTAAATTCTGAGAACACAAAGTCTGTTCCATTGAACTTGCGCTCAACATCGAGGGCAACAACGCCGTCTGTATCACAAGCACCAACTGTCACGATTCCTTGACCGTAAGAAAGTGATCCACCACCACCTGATCCACCGTTGATGCCATTAGTTCCATTAGTGCCGTTGAGTCCATTGGCACCGTTGGCACCATTACACGCATATGTCACGGTTCCATTGCCATCAGTAAATCTAGTTCCACCTGATGTACATGTGCCTTGTGCGCCTGTGAAGGCAACTGCAAGAACACTCACGCCATCTTTTCCATCTACGCCATCAACGCCATCTTTACCAGCAGCACCTGGTGCACCTGGAAGACCATCGGCACCGTTCATTCCGATCAATCCATCTTTACCTGCAACACCGGCAGGGCCTGGCTCACCTTTAGGTCCCACAAGGAGGGCAAGAACCTGATTCAGGTTTGCTGCAGCCTCCTTGGTGCCAAAGAAATAATCTTGCTGACTTGAAGCATTGGTATCTGCATAGGCGACACCGATCCGGGTAAGAGATACCAGGAGGAGAAGGATCGTCAGCTTCTTCATGGCTTTATTATCTCCAAGTTCTCCTCAAATGAAAACTTCTCCTCATTAGATGAGTAGATGGCGCTATAAATTGCGTGGAGCACGGGGGCGATACCGGCCAATAGGAGCATTAGGAAGGCTCTCTGGTCGATAAGCAGCGGCTGGGTCGAAATTTGGCGGAAGACGATAAAGGTCACTCCTGAAATCACCGCAGATTCGAGCAAAATATTGCGCGGAATGCGATCGCTCTTAATCAGCTTGATTGCACCAAAACGAATAAATGAGAGGAAGTATGGGAGTGCGAAGAGGATTGCCACAAAGAATGAGTTCTGCGCATTCTCAGTCCAGATAAAGACAAAGGCGTAGATTGTGGCAATCATTGCAAAGGCTGTCACCGGTGAATTTACTCGAGCAATGTAGAAAGATTCATCTCTAGTCTCTACTGTCTTTGTAGATGCGAGAACAATTAGATCTGCAAATCCACGAACCAAAAGAGCTCCAGCAATCACTGCAATCTGCACGAGAGATATCTCGCGAATTAATTGCTCTGTGTAGATAACACTATTCACTAGAGCGTGACCGAGGTAGAAGACAGATGTGCCAACCAATGCTGATCCTAGAATTCCTAACACTTGTATTGGATCACGGCCGGCGACACTTCGCGATGTGAAATCGCGTCCAATCACATCTCTAAGAAGTGCTGCAAAGAGTGAAGGACCAACCCACGCTAGGCCGATAGCCAGAGCAACCATGACATCACGGAAGCTTGTGACATTGCCGGTGAAGACCTGGCTTGCCCAGAATGCAAGAGTTGCCATAACACCAGCGAATGCATCAAAGATTGCAATTGCTGCAACGATGATGAAGATTGTCATTGGGGTCGTAGCTATTCCCCCGTTGCGATTGAGCTCGACTCCTGTAATAACACCGGCAATGGCTCCGACAAGAGGAGTAACTCCGTATAGCTGCTTTGAAATACGGTGCGAGAGCTCGCCTTCACGGACCAAGATAAAGCGAAGGATTGAAGGGTTGAGAGAGGTAAGAAGGCGCACTCGAATTCGATATGGCGCTTTCTCTAGACGTGTGAAGAAGTTTCCTTCGTCTTCATAGATCGGATCTGTTAATCGAGGAAGTACTTGTGCAGATGCGAATCCGATAAACGAGTACTTGCGTGCTCGAATTGTGGAGACGATTCCGGTTAAAAAGACAAAGATTGCAATGATTAAAGTCAGGTCAAAGAGGTTAGATGTCACTGTGTAGCTTTGAGCTTCAATCAGGCTCACACCGGCAACAGTTGTTCGAGGTGAACCATTTCCAATCGTGACAATTGAATATGCCCCAGTTGGGAAATCCGTCGGAATTCTCAATGAGTAGACGATATATCCCGCTTCATTCGTCGAGCTGGCGGTAAAGGTCAAAGGATCTTGGCCATTGCCCTCGAGGGTGACCACATAATCACTGGCATATGCTCCCCCGCCGAGAACGACTTGCTGCTCGCGGCCGCGCTCCCACGTAAGAAGTGGAATATCAAATGCTTGCGCAGTAGCTGGCGTAAGAATCAATGCAATCATTGCCAGAGCGATAACTTTTAAGCGCTTCATTAATCATCGCCCTTCAAGGTATCGATAATCAGCCAGATACCCACACCAACCGGAATCAAAATCATCAACATCTTCATCGTTAAGAACTTACCCACGTAAGGGATTACGAAGAAGACGACTCCGCTAATGTCTTCAAGTTTTGGCCTCTGAACATCGGGGGTCGGGTTGTTATCACCTTTCATAACAAAGCCATTAATGGGATCTCCACCAATAATGCGGTGAGTAAAGACGCCCACTTCTTCACCGCTAAATCGACGACCTGTATATGCGGCGATATCACCTAACTGAGGCTGCGTACGTGGAGTTGGTGCAAGAATCACGATGTCGCCCGCCTTGATGACAGGTTCCATGGATCCCGTAAGAACGATACGAGCTTTAATAAATCCGGAGGCTGAGAGCACCGAGAAGGTGATCATGATTGCACTTAATGTGTAGCCGATATAGGTAATGACCTTTGAGAGGCGGCGATTGCGTGCCTGAGATGGAGTTGCGATGCGCTCTGGCGGGGCTTGGACAAAGAGCTTTGATTTAGTGGGTGCAATCTCTTGTGGAGTAATCAGCACAGTTCTCTCGCCATTTGCGTTAGAGACAGTGACTAAGACTTTTGAATCAGGAAATTGTGATTGCCCCTCAACCCACATCTCTTCTGTTTCTGTTGCTTCAAAGAGAGGGCGGCGATTTACCTCTGAGGTCATGGCTAGCGCTTGACGGTCTGGATCGTAATCTTGCGAATTAGTGTTGCATCCGCGAAAGTAATGGTTCGATCTGGATCGAATGTGATCTGAATCTGTGAGTTGTTGCTTGAGAACTCTGTAGAACCAGCTGATGTATCAGTCAAAATATCAAAATCTGTATATGAGCTATCAGTTGCAAGAACTGTATTTGAGTCCTGGAAGTAGAAACGTGCAAGGTCATAGGTCTGGTAGTTATTAAGAGATGTGGCAGATTCGCTGAGAGTCAGCGCTGTGCCGGTATCTCCATAGACCTGGATGATGAACTCATCACCCACGCAAGCAGCATCGATATTCTCGAGAATGATCGAGTCGAGGCTGAACTTACCTGTGCCTGTGTCATTGATAAATCCTGCATAAGGAATGACTGTGATTCCGTTATTGGTATCACAGGCTGTCATTGTGAGGATTCCCTGACCGAATTCGGTCTTACCGCCATTTGAAGTAAGGGCGATATTTGCACCGTATGCAATACCGGTGACTGCCAACATCATGGCGATTGCCTTCACAAGGAAGGGCTTTGAACTGCCACTTTCTTCGACGCTACCTAATTCAGGGTCGTCAAAATCATATGACTCATCAAAGTCATCTGATTCGTAACGCTTGAGTAGGTCCATCGTCTCTTTCTAATCCTTTTTATTAACTACTCTCCTGATGCACGCATAGAAGCTGACTCGTGAAGAGTTGCTTCTATGCGTGCACTAGAGAATCGTTAAATGGGTTGGATGTTTTCCTTAGTTGCTCTGAAGTGTGAGCTTGTAGACAGCACCTGATGTTGCGTTAGGTGTTGTGATACCTAGATCAAATGATGATGTTGCAGATGAAAGGTTCGCTGTGTTTGCAACTGTGAAACCTGAAGAAACAACTGGTGTTGAACCGTTGATTCCGATAGTTGCAAGAGAGATACCTACACCTGATGCGCTAGCAAATGCGATTGGAGTAGCTGATGTATCTCCATATGCATTGAGCTGAAGTGTCTTACCCTGGCAACCTGTTCCGCCGTTGACCTTGTTTGTGGTTGCAGCGCGGCCGTCAACGTCAGAGAAAGAGACAGTTGAGAACATGAATGTTCCGCCGCCTGATGTGTTAACGAAGTTCACCTTTGGTGACAATGTGATTGATTCATCGCATGCTGCAGTTACCTGCACACCCTGACCGAATTCAAGTGTTCCTGAACCGAGTGAGATGTTAGCTGCGAGAGTTGAGCCAAGTACTGCTACCGCTGCAACTGTTGCAAGGCCAGCAAGTGACTTGAGATTGCTCTTCTTTGGTGCTGATTTACGAGGCGCCGGAGCGTTCTCGAACTTTAGGATTTCCATTCCTATATTCCCCATTCTAGTTAACGATTCCGCTGGTTGTATTGCACCCTCTTGCTCATCGCGGATGATGAACCTTTAGGTATGCCCAGATATTGCTATCTGGGAATTCTCTTATGGCGTTGCTGGTGCTGCCTGTGCAGCTGGGTTGTCGATTGTTTCGACTGTTGTGCGGTGCACCAGCTGGCCATCGATATTGACCGTTGCAGCAGCTGGATCGATGAAGAAGGTGACATCTGCATTAGTTGCAGAGAGAACGCTTCCATCGTAGATAGATGTACCGGAGACAGAGACTGCAGCACTTGATAGGAGTGTTCCTGAGATTGGTGTGCCAGTACCTGTGAGATATGAAAGTAGAAGCGCTGTTGAATCGCTGATATTTGATGTAGGAACTGATGCAGGGATAGTTACCTGCAAGACCTTTGCTTCAGGAATTGTTCCGATTGTAATTTCCTGTGAAGTTCCATCAATCAAACGAATGCGCAACTTCTTACCTGCGCAGCTTTGTAGATCAAGATTAGAAACTGTGACTGCGCGAACGCGGAAGAATCCAGCTGAAGGATCGTTCTGTGTAGGTTGACCGTGCCACTCTTCACCCATTGCGATGTAAATCTTGCTATCGCACGCGATTGCTTGCTGTGAACCTTGACCGAATTCGAGTGCTCCGTTACCAACTGTCACGCTCGCTGCAAAGGTTGAGAACAAGAATGGAACAAATGCCATGACTGCAACGCCGAAGACAATCTTCGACTTGTACTTCTTTCCTCCGCCGAATCCGGAGTTGACAGGACCACTCAATGGCGAGTGCAACGTCATCGATATGCTCCTTTCACGTAGGCAGAAGTAACCACCCTAGGGGTGAACTGGCGCTCATACTAGACTGCAGGTTTGAGGAAAGTAAAGTTAGGAAAGCGTAGGTTTCCCCGATATTTGTGAGCTTTTCAGGCGTAAATGTGAGGATTGAAAGCTCTACTTGAGCTTGCCGCTCCCCTTCACCGTTGAGAGGTCTAGGCCGAGGGCGCGCAGGGTCAGAATGGAACCAGAGCGGGCGGCCGAGCAGAAGGTTGGGTCGACAACCGGCTTTGTGACAGCTACAAAGCGGAAGGTGAGCGAGCGCCCAGCCAGACCCCCGCTGAGTGAATTAATAAAGAGGCCACCAGAGCCGTTGATGGCGTTGACCACCTTATTGGTCGCACCCGAGAGGATGATCTGCCCAGATTGGTCTCCTGAGACAAGAAGATCTCCCTCGGTAGCGTTATTTGCCACCTTCTTCACCTTGGCATCGAGGCTCACCCCTGTGCCAGAGATGCATGCCATCGTGAATTCAGTATCTGGGTCCTGCGATGCGGCGTAGATCTGAGGCAGGAAGTAGGTGGCAGCTCGAGGATCGATACCTCCTGAGGCGGGAATCTTCAAAATGTACTTAGGCTGATCCTCCAGTGGCACACCTGGCCCATTTGCCGTAGCCGAATCTGAAGACTCTGGAAGGGCGCTCGCTGATGGGTTTGAGATAGCTGGACGGGTAATTGAAGGCTCAGGGCTAAATGTTGGGTTGGCAGTCGGTGAAACGCTCGCGGTAACGCTCTCGCCCACAGTCACAGTTGAGGATTCAGCCGGGGCGCTGGCTACGGGCTCCAACAAAGAAGGGTCAGATGAGAGCTCATCGGCCAAGGTCGGCACAACTGTGGTGATGATTGCCGCAAATAAGGTGAATGCGAGAAGGCGTGAGAGAGCCTTCACTGCACGCTTTTCTGAATGGAAGTAGCCATCAAGGCGATATTTCAGCCGATCGATGAGCTCTTCAAAAGACATAATGTAAATATACCTCAGCCCTGGGCGCCTGGAATATAGACGAGCTTGAGCTCACTCATCACCTTCTGGACGGATGCGAATAATGTGGCATCTTGGGTTCGATTGGCGTAATACATCGCCAATTCGATCGATTTTCCGCGCCCAGGTGCGATCTCGTGCAGGTTATAGGCATAGCTCTTCATGCTCGCCATGTCATCGATGTTAAGCAGGTACTTGGCGATAACGATATTGGCGGCAACGCAGCGTGTATTGCCCTGGAGCTCTTTATTTGCAAGATCTAGGACTGCATCGTTGCCTTGCTTTTCAAGAATGGTGAATTCAGCATCGAAATACATATTGCACGGCAAGACTGGTGAAGGGGTGTAATCGATTACTGCGTTGTTATCTTTTCCGTACTTATCTACGCTCTTGAGGTAATGCAGTTGACCTTGCGTAAAAGCAAAGGCTGCAGGTAGAAGCGCAATCACAAGTGCAACTGCTGTTGTGCGAATTAATAGACGTGGTGCTTGTGACTGCTTGCGGATGCGATAAACCTGCCCAACGATGAATCCAGCAACTGCCCAGAAAATGTACTTATGGGACAAGGTGATTGGGCTAATAAATGAGTTGGTCAGGTAGATAAAGAGGAAAAGACCCAAGAAGTATGTTGATGCACGATCGATCTTGCGGGTATCCCAGAGAATCAACAGTGCGCGCACAAGGAATGCAAGAAGAACTATGAATCCAATGGTTCCTGCGATACCCAGTGTTGCAAGGGTCTGAACAGATGATGCATGAGCATCGTTGCTCAGAATGAGTGGGTAGGCCTTGAGATCATCGATTGTGCGGTACTGCTCGTAGTAATTTCCATATTGATCTGGTCCGACTCCAAAAGCTGGATGATCAAAGAACTGTCGAATACCTGCAATCCAGAAGTTGCCACGGATCTTTACCTGGATATCGTTTCCAAGAACCGGAACGAAACTTCCAAGAAATGGCATCAAGAATATGAACTCTGCCCAAATAATGATTGCAAATGTTCCGATAAAGGTTCGCGCATTCAGCGTCCACTCAAATCGCTTGATGTATTTGCGCACTCGGTAAATAGCTACGCCGACAACCGCGATTGCCAAATCAACCCACGCCTGTAATGGGCCAGCGCAGTAGAGAGCAAAAATATTGAGTACGGCAATTGCGCCCAAAAGAAGGCGCATACGTGGCCCTGCCTTGAGTGCTAGAAATACAAGGAGCGGGAATGCAGTTCCAAGATAAGCCGCATAAAAGTCGGTATTACCAAAAGTCGATGCGACGCCCTCTGCTCCAGGAAATTCAAGGAGGTCAAAGTGTTGTGCGATACCTAAAATGGAAACTAATTCAATTGATACGAGGTAAAGCCAAAGAAGTTCTCTAAATGAGCGTAGAGAGAATTGCCCATGAAAGACCGAGACTATTAATAAAGCAATCAGGCTTAGCAGGCCTACAAAGCGACCAGAGTCTCCATAGAGTGCACCAACTAAGTTGCCGCTTTGCACCAAAGAGATTGTTGCAGCGAGAATCAAAAAGAGAGCGGCATAGGTCAACTTCTTATCGAAATAAAAGCGCGATGGCCTAGCAATTATTGCAACAAGAAATGCAACTGCAAGTGAGATTAGAGTCAGAAGTTGGACAGGGGCATTTTTATCAAACGCATATCTATAGATGTTATCCGGGATGTGCAGAAGGGCTGCAAAGAGATAACCGATACCCGCCAATAATATGGAGCGGCGCTTAACCGTATTTTCCACCGAATTTAATCCTCTAGTTGGCGGATGAGCTTGAACTCTCCCCCGCCGAGCTGGCCTTGCTCGCGGTACATCTCAAGCTTTGCGCGAGTATCTGCAATATCAAGATTACGCATTGTCAGCTGGCCAATGCGATCTGTTGGACCAAAGGCAGCATCTTCTGTGCGCTCCATCGAAAGCTTATCTGGGTGATAGCTCAACGCTGGACCTGTTGTATTAATAACTGAGTAATCATCTCCGCGACGTAGGCGCAAAGTAACCTCTCCTGTGACAGCCGATGCAACCCAGCGTGTCAGTGATTCGCGCAGCATGAGAGATTGAGGATCTAACCAACGGCCTTCGTAGAGAAGTCGACCAAGTCGACGTCCCTCAGCATGGTAATTAGCAATAGTGTCTTCATTGTGAATTGCGCTGATTAAGCGCTCGTAAGCGATAAAGAGCAGTGCCATTCCTGGAGCTTCATAGATGCCACGGCTCTTTGCTTCGATGATGCGATTTTCAATCTGATCTGCCATGCCAAGACCGTGACGGCCACCAATTGCATTTGCTTCCTGCATCAGGGCAACAACATCGGTGAAATCTTTGCCATTAATGGCAACTGGGCGACCTTGAACAAATTGAATCTTTACGTCTTCGGATGGAATGGTTACAGATGAATCCCAGAACTTGACCCCCATAATTGGAGTGACGATTTCAATCGAGGCATCAAGTTGCTCTAAGTTCTTTGCTTCGTGAGTAGCACCAAGAATATTTGCATCAGTTGAATATGCCTTTTCAGTGCTGTCTCGATACGGAAGATTATGTGAAACAAGCCATTCTGACATCTCTTTACGTCCGCCGAGTTCGCGCACAAAGTCCGCATCAAGCCATGGCTTATAGATGCGAAGATTAGGATTAGCTAGTAATCCATAACGATAGAAGCGCTCAATATCGTTGCCTTTATATGTAGAGCCATCGCCCCAAATTTCAACGTTATCCTGCAACATCGCGCGCACTAGAAGTGTTCCTGTCACAGCGCGCCCCAATGGAGTCGTATTGAAGTACTGCTTGCCTCCGGAGCGAATATGGAAAGCTCCGCATGCGATTGCAGCAAGTCCTTCTTCAACTAGAGGTGTCTTGCAATCAACAAGGCGTGCGATCTCGGCGCCATACTCTTTAGCGCGATCTGGGACAGTCTCAATATTGCTCTCATCGTATTGACCAAGATCTGCGGTGTAGGTGCAAGGGACTGCGCCTTTATCACGCATCCATGCAACGGCTACGGATGTATCGAGCCCGCCAGAGAAAGCGATTCCGACTTTTTCACCGACAGGAAGAGAGGCAAGTACCTTAGACATGGGCCTAGTCTAACGGTTCAATTTTCCTTCAAGAACGGGTGTAATACCCCAATCCGCGGTCATCTGCCTATATCGATCTTGCTCAGCGGCATCAACTGGCGCACCTGTCTTGACCGCTCGAATCATGAGGTTGCGAGGCGTATGGACTCCGCCGATGAATTCAATCGCCTCGACTCGATAGCCCTTCATCTTCATCAGTTGAATGCGAAGTGAGTCTGTAATCAGATCGGCCAGACGTTCGCGCATGATTCCATGGCGAGTAACTAGGGACCAAGGAGCAGGTGCATCCTTTATCTGCTTTTGAATATCGTGATGGCAACATGGAGCAAAGAGAGCAAGTGGCACTCCCCCGTTAACCGCCCATGCGATTGCATCATCTGTAGCGGTATCGCATGCATGTAATGCAATTGCCACATCGGCATCTTTCACACTGGTCTGAGAAATCTCTTCAGCAAGAAACTCAATTGAATCTGAGATCCCTAATCTCTGCGCTATCTGGTTATTTCGATCTCGAGAGGCCTGGCGAACATCAATACCAATCACAGAGACGGGAATTGAATGGGCTCGAAGATATTGATGAGCGGCAAAGGTGAGATAAGCATGACCACACCCTAAGTCGACAACTTTAAGTGGCTTCTCCTTACTTGGTTTTTCGATATGGCCAGAAGATATTGCATCATCAAGAGTTGGGATGAGTAACCGGAGAAACTCTTCTACCTGCTTGTACTTATCCATCATCGAAGGTTTGATTGATCCGCGGGCGTCTGCAATTCCGACTTCACGCAAGAATGGATCTGAGGCTTGCAATAACCGCTTCTTCACATTGTCATGAGCGATTACCTGCTCTGCCGAATGAGCTGCGCGATTAACTAGCGGCACGCCCTTCTTAGAAAAGCGAAGTGTGATCAGCTGCGTCTTCGTCTCGATGAGAATATTTGAATACCCCGATTGAGCTATATCGATAAATGGCAACTCTTTGGGTAGGTAATTCTTAGTGGTCATGGCGCGACCATCCCTGTAGGAGAGTTGAATGTGAAGCACGCCTTTGATCTCAACAGGCCTCATATCAATGCGCTCATGCTCCACCTGCATATTGCGTCTGCGACCAGAGAGTACGGCGCGAATTAACTGCGAAGAGTCGAGAATCTCCTTTTGCATCTGCTGCAAGATGTCATCGACTTCGCTCATGGCGCTAATCGTATCTTGGCTATGAACGTTGAAACGTTGCTATAACTGCAACTCCACCTAGATCGCTCTTTTGCAGAGTGAACTCTCCCCCAAGTTTGGCAATGACCGCAGCCATAATGCTCATTCCTAGACCAGAACCACCATTTTCTCGAGACCTTGATTGATCGAATCGATTAAGTGATCGCACTCTCTCTCGGTAAGCACTCTCAGGTAGACCTGGCCCACCATCTTCAATAGTCAGCGTGATTGACTTGAGGTTCTTCTTGAGGGTGATCTTTACAGGAGCGTTCTCTGGAGTATGGCGAGAGATATTGTTAAGTGCATTCTGAATAAATCGTGAGACGTATTCGCCTACCGTGTGAATCTCTAAGCCGTCAACAATCTCAATTTCTACCTTGCGCGATGGGTGGAGTAGTTGAAAGTCTTCTCCATATCCCCGCAGCTTTGCAGAGAGATCAATTAATTCGCTTTCACGTGCTGCACTCTCGCCGAGTTCTGCTAAGAGAAGAAGATCATGAATTAAACCTTCCATCCTTATGATTTCGGAGTTCACTCGCTTAAATGCACGAGATTGAGTTTCAGGATCTGTGATCTGACCCTTGCTGAGCATCTCGACATAACCTTTAACGACTGTCAGTGGAGTGCGCAGCTCATGCGATGCATCACCAAGAAACTCTTGCATTCGAGCAAGTGCATCATCGTCATCACGGCGCTTTAGGCGGCGGATGTAGATTGTGAGAAAAACGAATGCAAGAGTATTTGTAGCAACTGTTGCAACTGCAACCGAGTAGAGATTACTGACTAACTTTGCATCAGCACTTTCTGTGGAGCCTGCTACGACTAAATAATCGCCTCCAGAAATTTCAAGTGCTTTGTAGAGAAAGTGCTCGCCTTCTTCACCTGATTGAGTTACAGATGTAGCTGCCTCAACTTCGGCAAATGTCAGCTCATTAAACAAGAAACGCGTTGACTCATTGATAGTAGTGATCTCGCCATCCCTGGAAATCAATAGCAAAGAAAGATCTAGGGAGTATTGATCGAGATAGAAGAGAGATGCGCTGAGCTCTTGACCAGGATTTTCTGATGCCGCTTGAAGAGTCTGGTTGATTGTGGAGCTCAATTCTGCACGATCATCAGAGTGGGTCTGGCTTGCAGCAAAGACTCCAATGCCCGCGGTCAGTAGCGTCGTTATCGCGATTGTTGCTAATCGAAGACGCGCTGTAGAGGAGAGCTTCACTTCTTCTCTGCTTGAAGTTGAAATCCAACCCCGCGGACAGTGCGAATACCTTCGAAACCATCCATGTGTAACTTCTTTCGAAGGTAGGAGATATAGGTGTCGACAACAGTAGTCTCTGTCTCAAAGTTGATTCCCCACACCTCATCGAGCAACACGCTCTTGCTCAAAACGCGACCCTTGGATTCGAGTAGCACGTGAAGAAGACGAAACTCTGTAGGAGAAAGGTCTACAGCCTCTCCATTAAATGTCACAGTGTGTGATGCTTCATCGAGTGTGATGGGGCCACACGAAAGAGTTGTAGATGCGCTTTCCACAAAATGTGACCGGCGCAAGATCGCTTTAATGCGAAGCACTAACTCTTCGAGCCCAAATGGCTTGGTTACATAATCATCAGCACCGAGGGTGAGTCCGCGCGTGACATCAGCGCGATCTCCACGAGCGCTCAACATCAGCGCTGGAGTCATATCTCCATTGCCGCGAATGCGCTCGATGAATTCAAAACCATCCATCAGCGGCATATTGATATCAACCACCATCAGATCTGGCTTAATGGTGCGCAACATTGTCTGGGCAATCATGGCATCGGCTGCCGTAACGGTCTCAAAGCCAGCCAACTTAAGTGCATCGGCGAGGAGTTCGCGGACTCCCGCCTCGTCATCGATAATGAGAATGAGCTCAGCCATGGCTCAACCTTCCCATGTCCGCGCAATCAACGCCAGCTCTTACCTAGGACACAGAGAAGCTTTCGTGCCTATTCACAGACTCTTCACAAATAAATCCATCACACTATGGATATGAAAAAGGGGATAGTCGCAGGCGTACTCATTGCAGCTCTAGCGAGCCCTTCTCTAGCGATCGCTGAGCCAACCCCGTCACCATCTCCGACGAGCACAGTTATTCGCACTCCCATCGAGCAGTACAAATATGATCGAGAGGTATACCTCAATGAGGTGAAAGCTCGCGATATCGCAATTCGTCAAATCAATACTGCATTTAAATCTGCAATAGAAAGAGCAACCCAGGATTACAAATCTGCAATTTCAACCGCTCGGACACCTGATCAAAAGGTCTTAGCAAATAGCGCAAGAAAGAATGCGATTACCGCTGCGATCTCACAACGCGATGCCGCTATCGCTGCTTTGGGAGATGAACCCACTCCACCTGTTGAGCCAGCTAAATCAACTCGCTTTAAAGCACCTAAAGAACAGACAAAAGGCAAGAACCGATAAGTAATTGCTAGTCCATTAGTCGGCTAGCGGCATTGTCCTAATTGTTTGACGATCATGGCTCTTTGATTTCTCATGAATCTTTCGAATCTGCAGCTCAATATTGTTAATTGCTACATCAAATGCGGCGAGGTCATTAAATTCTGTCGCCTCTGCCCGAAGCGCTGGTCCAGCACCATGAGAAGTAAGAATTACCTTATGTGAGTGCTTGCCTTGGCGTGGATTGGCTTCATGAAGCACTTCAACTTCAATGCGCTCAATTAGCACACTAAAGCGCTCCATCGATTTGAGTTTTTCTTCCACAATTTCTTTAAAGTCACTTGCAAGATCAGCATGTCGAGTGTGGATTATGATTTTCACAAGTAAATCATCCCACTAAGGAGCAAGGAAAGTAAGGGGCGAATTAACGATCTCTACAGAATTAAAGGGAGAGAATTGAGAGCAAGAGCCCTGTCATAGCAAGGGCAAGTACGGTTGCTTGAAGAATAATTGTGAAGGCCATCTTACGATCTGCTGAGAGCGCTTCTTTATCTGTTACTTTAGAAATTGCACCGACAGATGCAAAGTTAAATGCCCCTAACAAACCATATGCAAAGCAGAACTTCTTTTGGGATTGGATATATCCCACTGCGCCAAGAAGTGCTGGAAAGAATCCCAAGCTTGCTATCTCAAGTGAGAGGCTTTGAACAAATGCGAGAGTCCCAAAAATCAGATAGAGCGAGAATCCAAGAATTGCTACCTGCTTGCGGCGTGTAACCTCTGGACCGCCAATATTGCACACACCTGGTTGATACTCAGGTTGAGCAGGTGTTGAGCTCACTTATGCATCCTCAAATTCATCTTCATCAATCCATGCATCGCCTTCGAGCTCTTCCTGCTTTTCAACCCAGCTCAGGAAAGTTCCGACAGCCTTAAATGCCACAAACATCACTGTGATCAGTGCGAGGATTCGTCGTAGCGCTTTCATGGCTTAAAAATACTCTCTTTTCTCACACTTTGCTGGATGAGAGTGCCAAATTAATGTCATTCCAAATATCGTCAACGTGCTCACATCCGACTGAGAGACGGATCAAGTTCTCAGGAACGCTCTCGCTCTCCAGCGCCCAGCGACGGCGACGCTCCCATGTGCTCTCCACTCCCCCAAGGCTGGTTGCATTGGTGATTAATCTGGAGCGTTCGCAGATAGCCTCTGCCCCATCACTATCGGTCTTCGGAATAAAGGAGATGATCGCTCCAAATCCTGGATATCGCACAGATTCAACAGCAGGGTGGGCTCGCAGTTTTTCTACTAAGCGCCCTGCGCTCTTTTGGGCAGCTTCAAATCGCAGTGGGAAGGTGCGAATTCCACGTAAGGCAAGCCATGACTCAAATGGTCCAGGAATCGCTCCGCCAACCGTGCGAGCTTCTAAGAGCCTAGAGAGCAGAGCTGGGTCTTTGATGGTGAGTGAGCCAAGAATTACATCGCTATGGCCAGCAAGGTACTTAGTAACGCTATGCATAGAAACATCTGCACCCATCACCAATGGTTTTTGATTCAGTGGAGTCGCAAAGGTGTTATCGACACCTACACCAAGATTGCGCTTCTTCGCCTCGCCGATAATGAGAGCCAGCTCTGCAACTTCAAGACCTGGATTGGTCGGTGATTCAATCCAGAGAAACGCTGCGCCAATTAGCGCTTCAAAGACATCGGCAGTCGAGGCAATATCAACGAAGCGAACTTCCAGGCGACCCTGTTCGTGATACTTACGAAGCAACGCCATCGTGCCGCTATAACCTTGACTGGATGCAACGACCGGAGCACCATGCGGGAGTAAAGAGAAGAGCGCTGTAATAGCTGCCATGCCAGATGAAAATGCGAGTGTGGCATGGCCTTCTTCAAGTTCGGTAATTGTCTCTTCGAGAGCGCTCCATGTTTCATTTCCGAACCGCCCGTATCCAACTCCACCTGCGGAAAAGGTCGAGTTAAGGCTGATCGAAGTATTCAGCGGCGCACCTGGCTCGCGCGCCGGACGACCTGCACTAATTGCTGATGTATGTGGGTGCAGATTCTCCATACCCTAAGGGTATCTGCTTAATGTAGAGCTTTGGCAACTCGATTAATTGCCTCTTCAATGATTTCAGGCGAGGTCGCAAAGTTAAATCGAATATATCCACTAAATGCCTGCCCAAAGCGAACGCCTGGAACAAAGGCGACTCTCGCGTTCTCGACAAGGTATCCCGCTGGATCATCGCCTAGCTCATAGGCTGAGAAGTCAATCCATGCAAGGTATGAGCAATGCGGCATATGGGTGCGAGCCTTGGGCAACTTCTCTTCGACCAATCGAAGAACCAACTTTCGATTGTGATCTAGTTGAACCATCAACTTATCCAGCCATGGTTCACCTTTTTCAAAGGCAGAGACAGTTGCAAATGCACCTAGCAGGGATGCTCGATAATGAGTTGCTGGTGCAATCGCATTAAGGCGCTCATGCATAGCTGCATCTTGAGTAAGAATTACTGCGCACTTAAGTCCGGCAATATTCCAACCCTTGCTCGCAGCGGTGACTGTGATACCCAGTGAACGAGCTTCATCTCCTAAAGTCATAAAAGGTGTAAATGCCTGCTCAGAGAATGTGAGGGGTGCATGGATCTCATCGCTAATGATGATGACATTATTCTTCTTCGCAAGGTCGACTAACCGCAAAAGCTCTTCACGGGTATAAACGCGACCAAGGGGATTATGTGGGTTGCAGATCAGGTGGACCTTAAGGCCTGATTGATATGCCTTCTCTATTCCATCCCAATCCAGATGCCAGATTGAGCCGTTAATCTCTTCGCTGCCGCGAGACAAAGGAACATCCACGATTGTGAGGTGAGTTTCATTGGCCCATGTGTAGAAATTTGGATAGACCGGTGAATTAATCATAATTTGATCACCCGGTGTAGTAATAACGCGAAGGGTCTCCACGATTCCGACACCCACATCTGCTGCTATACGAATCTGAGATGGATCTGGGCGCCATCCAAATCGACGCTCAGCAAATCCTGCGAATGCAGTTCCCATCTCGGGAATCAATCCTAGGTAGCCGAGATCGGATTTATCGACCATCTCCTTGAGTGCATCACGAATAGGTTGAGCAACAGGAAAGTCCATCTCGGCCACAGGAAGTGGAAGGACATCTGATGGGAATGCTCGCCACTTTTCGCTCTTATGTGTTCGGAGTTCTTCGAGAGGCACAAGGTAGAAATCACTCATAAGCGCAGTATTGCACTACCGCTTTCCATATTCCATGATTGAAAAGAGCTTTAGTTACGCAATCTCTTCGGGAAAGGCCGTGCCTGTGCTTGAGTGACAGTCGTAACCGTTGGGATTTTTCTCAAGATAGCGTTGGTGATACTCCTCTGCAGGATAGAAGATTACTCCGGTGGCATCCTCTATTTCAGTAACGATTGAGCCGATTCCATCTCTGGTCAATGCGCTCTGATAAAGATCACGTGTCGCGATAGCAATCTCTCGCTGTTCCGCTGATGTGTAGTAGATAGAGCTCCGATATTGAGTGCCAATATCTCCACCTTGTTGATTAAGTGAAGTCGGATCATGCATCACCCAGAACTCAGCACATAGTCTTCTATAAGAAATCAATGAAGGATCAAAGTTAACCTCGACCATTTCAGCATGCAAAGTGCGACCGGTGCAGACCTCTTCATAAGTGGGATTGACCTTGACTCCACCCATATACCCAACTCGGGTGGAGATCACGCCATTCATGTTCCAGAATCGTCGCTCTGCTCCCCAGAAACATCCAGTAGCGAAGTAGGCTGTTGAAAGATTAGATGTGCTCATAGTCGGTTAATCTATCTCCTGCGCCCCCGTAGCTCAGGGGATAGAGCACTGCCCTCCGGAGGCAGGTGCACA
>CAZXVL010000009.1:0-24552 GCA_964644425.1 uncultured Candidatus Planktophila sp. | reverse complement strand
CGATCAGCATCTGTCGACGATGCTAGTTTGTTGAAGCGATAAATATGAATACCTCTTCATCTCTCGTCTATTTGATTGCGCTGCCGTTAGCTGGCGCTGCAATCTTGCTCCTCAGCGGTCGTCGCGCCGACAAGTGGGGACATTTCCTAGGAACTGCGATGTCAGCAGGCTCCTTCGGCGTAGGTGTTTATCATTTGATTCAAATGCTGGGTCGCAGCACAGAAGAACGTCCTCTTACGCAGAAGCTCTTCACCTGGATCTCAGTAGGGGATTTCAATGTAGATGCATCACTTCTGCTGGATCAACTCTCCATCTGTTTTGTTCTCTTGATTACTGGCGTGGGCACTCTCATCCACATCTACTCTATTGAGTACATGTCACATGATGAAGATCGCCGTCGCTTCTTTGCCTATCTCAACCTCTTTATCGCCGCGATGCTTCTGCTCGTTCTTGGAGATTCTTACCTCAACCTTTATGTGGGTTGGGAAGGCGTGGGTTTAGCTTCCTATCTCTTGATCGGTTTCTGGAATAAGAAGCCTGCATATGCAACTGCTTCTAAGAAGGCATTTGTTATGAACCGTGTTGGCGATATGGGTCTCTCATTTGCCATCATGATTGCATTTGCAACGCTCGGTACCGTCACATTTGCAGGTGTCAAAGAGGCTGCACATAACGCATCTCCTGCAGCTCTGACTGGAATCGGAATCATGTTGCTTGTTGCAGCAGCAGGAAAGTCGGCGCAGTTCCCATTGCAAGCTTGGCTTGGCGATGCGATGGCCGGACCAACACCTGTATCTGCGCTCATTCACGCAGCAACAATGGTGACCGCCGGTGTCTATCTCATCGTTCGTTCAAACTTCATCTTCGATGCCGCCCCAACAGCCCAGCTATTGGTTGTTATTGTCGGAGCAATTACTCTGCTCTTCGGTGCAATCATCGGTACTGCAAAAGATGACATCAAGAAAGCTCTTGCAGCTTCAACAATGTCACAGATTGGCTACATGATTCTCTGTGCTGGCCTCGGCCCAGCAGGTTACGCATTTGCAATCATGCACTTGCTAACACACGGATTCTTCAAGGCGGGCATGTTCCTCGGCGCTGGATCTGTCATGCATGGCATGAACGATGAAGTCAATATGCGCAGGTATGGAAACCTCCGAAAGTTCATGCCCATTACATTTGTTACCTTCGGACTTGGCTACCTTGCAATCCTTGGCGTGCCGCCATTTGCCGGCTTCTACTCAAAGGATCTCATCATTGAGACAGCCTTCGATTCTGGTGGAATCAAGGGACCAATTCTGGGAACCATCACTCTTATAGGTGCTGCAATCACCGCCTTCTACATGACTCGCGTCATGATTCTTACCTTCACATCTAAAGCGCGTTGGGATGAGAAAGCCCATCCACATGAGTCTCCAATTTTGATGTGGCTTCCAATGGCAGTACTCGCAGTGGGTTCTGTGACATCTGGATTCCTCTTTACTCGAGGAGATTCTTTGGTCAATTGGCTCACACCGGTATTTTCAGGTCACGAAGGCCATCATGGTGAGCATGCAGAGCACCTCTTTGCTCCGATCGTTGTCTCGGGGATGGCTCTAACAGCTGTTGCTATCGGTGTAGCAATTGCATTCGTGAAGTATCAGCGAGTAGATATTCCATCTGTAGCTCCAGAGAATGTCTCCATCTTTACAAAGCTTGCTCGTAGAGACCTCGGACAGGATTCAATCAACGAGACTCTCTTCATGCGCCCTGGTCAGGTCATCACAGATGTTCTGGTGGCAACTGATGACAAGGTCATCGATGGCGCTGTCCGTGGAGTCGGTCGACTTGCAATCGGCTCAGGTTCAACGCTTCGTAAGTCACAGACAGGATTTGCTCGCAGCTATGCAGCATTTATTCTCATCGGCGCGATCGCTCTGATCGCTGGAATCTGGGTGGTCACACAATGAGCTCAATAACAGCGTTAGCGCTTCTGCCTCTCCTTGGTGCCCTGCTTATCGCAGTGATTCCAACTGAGAAAGTTCTTCTGATCAAGCAAGCAACTCTTGCCATAACAGGAGTTGTCGCAGCCTATGCAATCTATATTGCAACCCGTTTTGATAGCTCTAATACTTCCTATCAATTTGGTGAAAAGCGTGAGTGGATTGCTGCCTTCGACATCAATTACGCAGTAGGTATCGACGGTTTGGCTCTTGTGCTTATCGTGATGGCAACTATTTTGACCCCTATCGTCGTTCTTGCCGGATGGCACGAATCCGAAGGCGGCCGCTGGTCTTCGAAGGTCTTCTACATACTTATCTTGGTCCTCGAGATGATGATGATTGGTGTCTTCGCCGCGACAGACCTATTCCTCTTCTACGTTATCTTCGAAGCGATGTTGATCCCGGTCTACTTCCTTATTGGTGGCTATGGTTCAGGCGAACGTGCAGCAGCAGCTGTGAAGTTCTTGATCTACAGCCTCTTCGGTGGACTTTTGATGCTCGCATCAATAATCGGTATCTATGTCATCGCATCCGATGCTGGGATCAGTCCATTTGATATGACTGCTTTGGGCGAGCTTCATAACTACATGAGCTCGACTACCCAGAACCTTCTCTTCCTAGGCTTCTTTATTGCCTTTGCAATTAAGGCCCCACTCTGGCCGCTTCATACCTGGTTGCCAGATGCAGCCAAGGCAGGAACACCAGGAACTTCAGTACTTCTTCTAGGTGTTCTCGACAAGGTCGGAACATTCGGAATGATTCGCTTCTGTATCTCACTATTTCCAGATGCGAGCAAGACATTTACCCCAATCATTATCACTCTTGCAGTCATCTCGATTCTCTACGGCGCATTCCTTGCTATTGGAGCTCGCGATCTTAAGCGCCTGATTGCATATACATCGATATCGCACTTCGGTTTCATCACCATGGGTATCTTTGCAATGACAACTCAAGGCCACTCTGGTGCAAGCCTGTATATGTTCAACCACGGCTTCTCAACAGCTGCCCTCTTTATCGTCGGTGGCTGGATGATCTCTCGTCGTGGATCTTCAACGATTGCCGACTTTGGTGGACTACAGCGCGTTACACCAGTGATGGCGTGGACATTCTTTATTGCAGGAATGTCATCGCTGGCTCTTCCAGGACTCTCCAGCTTCGTCTCTGAGTTCTTAGTGCTCGTGGGTACCTTTACGCGTTATCCAGTCGCTGCTGTGATTGCCACATTCGGTATCGTTCTAGCAGCGCTCTACATTTTGATTCCAGTGCAGAAGGCTCTCCATGGGCCAACTACGCCTGGCAATGAGAACCTTCCTGATCTCAATCTTCGTGAGAAGCTGGCAATCTCACCAGTGATTGCGATCATTATCGCTTTAGGTTTCTACCCATCACCATTACTGAACATCATCAACCCTGCATCAGCTCACGTAATTGAGTCTGCAGGATTTAGTGATCCAGCTCCAACAGAGAATGCAGGTAAGTAAATGACATTTACAGCCCCAGTACTTGAGTACGCGCTTCTTGCGCCGATGCTTATCGTTCTCGGTGGAGCGATTGTAGGTGTGCTTATCGAGGCATTCGCTCGTCCTTCATTGCGCCCATCAGCTCAGCTTTTTGTTGCAGTGATGACAATCATCACCTCATTCCTAGCACTTATTCGTGTGCGAAATGAGGTCTCTGTTTCAGCTGCAATGAACTCAATTACCTTTGATGGTGCAGGAGTTCTCTTGCAGGGCACAGTTTTGATTATCGCCCTCTTCTCTATCTTCCTCATTGCAGATCAAGATAACTTCACTAGTGCTGCCGCTGCGATTCCAGGATCTGCAGATGAGCGCGAAGCAGTTCAAGCTCAGCTTCGAACAACTGAGGTGTATCCACTCACACTCTTTGCTGTTGCAGGAATGATGATCTTCCCTGTTGCCACAGATTTGATCACTCTCTTTGTGGCACTTGAAGTCCTCTCACTTCCTCTCTATCTCATGGCTGGCCTCTCTCGATATCGTCGATTGGCTTCACAAGAGGCGGCGTTGAAGTACTTCCTTCTCGGTGCTTTCTCATCAGCATTCTTCCTCTTCGGTGCAGCTTTCGTTTACGGATACTCATCATCGCTGACATTTGCCGGCATTCAAGAGGCTGTAGCAGGTGGAAGCGCTGGAAATAACGTCTATCTTCTTATTGGTATCGCATTCATCTCTGTTGGCCTTCTCTTTAAGATCGGTGCATTCCCGTTCCATGCATGGTCTCCCGATGTGTATCAGGGTTCACCCACTGCAATCACAGCATTTATGGCAGCGGCTACAAAGGTGGCGGCATTCGGTGCAATCCTTCGCATCTTCTATGTCTCCTTCGCTAATGCAGAGCTCATGTGGAAGCCGGTAGCGGTTGTTATTGCAATCATCACTATGCTCTTTGGATCACTTGTAGCGATTGCTCAGAAAGATGTGAAGCGCATGCTCGCTTACTCATCAATTGCTCATGCAGGATTCTTGCTCGCAGGTGTTGTTGCCCTTAACAAGGCTGGTCTTGCTGCAACTATCTTCTACCTACTCGCATACGGAATCGCAACTGTCGGTGGTTTTGCAATTGTCACATTGATCCGTGATTCAGCCGGAGAGGTAACAGACCTCAATCGCTGGAGCGGACTTGGAAAGCGCTCTCCACTTCTTGCTGGTTCATTTGGATTCTTGCTTCTTGCATTTGCTGGAATTCCGATGACGAGCGGATTTATTGGAAAGTTTTCAATCTTCTCAGCTGCCTACGAATCTGGAAGTACTGCGATTTTGATTGCCGGTGTCCTCTCATCTGCTATCGCGGCTTTCTTCTACGTTCGCGTTATTGTCCTTATGTTCTTTAAGGACCCGGTTGAAGATGGAACATCTGTGGTCATCCCGTCAGCTCTGACAACGATTACCATCACAGCTTCCGTGCTGATTACATTTATTCTTGGAATCTTCCCTTCCCCAGTTCTCAACTTCATTGAGAACCTCGCGTTCTTCATCCGATAATGACTACTCTCGGAATTCCGGGCATGGAGCCAGCACTCGATGCTGAGCTAACCCTTGCCATGGCCGAGGTTGAAGCGCTTCTTCATAGCCATATTCGAGGCAAATACCCTCTTGTTGAGGAGGCATCACGCCACCTTGTGGCAGCTGGAGGAAAGCGACTACGCCCACTCCTTACCCTTCTTGCATCTCATTATGGCGATAAGACCCGCAAGGGGATTATCGAATCTGCTGCAGTCTGTGAACTCACACATGTGGCAACTCTCTATCATGATGATGTAATGGATGAAGCTCCGCTTCGTCGTGGAGTAGAGAGTGCAAACAATCGTTGGGGAAATACTGTTGCGATCTTAACTGGCGATTATCTCTTCGCTAAGGTCTCCGCACTTCTGGCAGATATTGGTCCCGAGGCAGTCCGTCTTCAAGCCCATACATTTGAACGCCTTGTGATCGGCCAGATCATGGAGACACAAGGGCCTGCAGATGGGGGAGATGCGCTAGAGCATTACCTCAATGTGGTTGCCGATAAGACCGGCTCATTGATTTCTGCTTCAGCACGTTTTGGTGCAATGGTCTCTGGAGCACCTGATGAGATTAAAGAGACTCTTACTGTTTTCGGTGAGAAAATTGGTGTTGCATTTCAGCTTGTCGATGATGTCATCGATATCGCAAGTGATTCACATGAGTCAGGTAAGACTCCGGGGACTGATCTGCGTGAAGGCGTTCCAACACTTGTCACACTCAATGTCATTGCAATGAATCGCCCTGAAGATGCTCAGCTGATTGCACTGCTTAAGGGACCAATCAAGGATGAGGCTGTAGTCGCCGAAGTTATCCAGACTCTTCGTAAGCATCCGGCACTTGAGCTTTCACGCGAACAGACTATGCAATATGCCAAAGATGCTCGAGCAGCTCTAGGGCCATTGCCGGTCAACGCTGTCACAGGAGCGTTGTATTCGCTCTGTGATGCAATTATTGACCGGACAGCTTAATCGCCCGATTAGATCTCACAAGATCTATGGCAAGTGCGATAAGTGCACACCAAATAATTAAGAAACCAATCCAGCGTGCAAGCGGCATATCTTCATGGCGCACCCAGACTCCAATTGAAAATTGAATTGTCGGTGTGATGTATTGAAGTAGGCCGATCACCGTATAGGGAAGTCGAGTAGTCGAGCCATTAAAGAGTAGGAGAGGAATCGCTGTAATCAAGCCAGAGGTGGCTAAGAGGAGCGAAATTCCCACACCATGGCCGAACTGCCCCTCACCTTTGCTCTCGAGCAAGAGTAAGAAGAATCCATAAGGAATCAGCGAGAGCATTGTCTCGATAGTGAGCCCTTCGAGAGCTCCTAAGCCAAGAACTTTCTTGATTACACCATAGCTACCCCATGAGAGAGCCAGTGCGATTGCAATCCACGGAAGGCGACCATAATCAATGGTCAGTACTGCAACGCCAACCGTTGCGATTCCGACGGCAATCCATTGACCAACACGCATCTTCTCTTTGAGCAAGATGACTCCGAAAGCAATAATGACAAGCGGGTTGATGTAATAACCGAGAGAAGCTTCAACCACATGTTGATTATTAGTCGCCCAGATATAGACAATCCAGTTAACCGAGATGAGAGCTGAGGTGAGAGCTAGACCAAAGAAGATCTTCGGTTCGCGAAGGCGGAGAAACATCTCCCGTAGTTTGCGATGAAAAGCCAGCACAATCATGCAGAAGATAAAGGTCCAGAGCGCTCGATGTGAAACTATTTCAAATGGTGAAGCAGCATCAAGCAGTGGCCAGTAGAGAGGGAAGAGCCCCCAGAGCACATAAGCGCTCAGGCCAAATATTAAACCGAGCGATTTCTCGCTACGTGCTGCCATTTAACGGTAGTTAGTAAATTGAACAGCGAAGTCGAAAGGACCCTCTTTAATCTGAGTAATTGCATCTTGCAGGTCATCGCGGCTCTTTGATGAGACGCGGAGTTCATCACCTTGAATTTGAGTCTTGATTGACTTAGGTCCTTCATCGCGCAGGAACTTTGCAATCTTCTTTGCATTCTCAGTTGAGATTCCCTCTTTGAGGGTGCAGGCAATTTTGTAGACTTTTCCCGAAAGTTGTGGCTCACCGGATTCAAGGTGCTTGAGAGAGACTCCACGCTTGATCATCTTCTCTTTTACAACTTCAAGAGCAGCCTTTGCGCGCTCTTCCGTGCCTGCCTCAATTTTGATGGTTTCACCAGAGAGCTCGACAGTTGTGCCAGTGTTCTTAAAATCAAAGCGAGTATCGATCTCGCGAATCGCCTGGTTGATGGCGTTATCCAGCTCCATACGGTCAATCTTGGAAACTACATCGAAGCTACTATCAGCCATTTCAGGGGCCCTCTCTCACGTCTCAAACTTGGTCAACTGGAGCATTCTAAAGGCGATTTTTCATCCTTATGAGCCTAAGGTATCCTTTCGCCTCGTACTACCAAAGCGCCGCAACGCTTTAAATCACGACCCTGGCGGGTTGCCCGAGCGGCCAATGGGAGGGGACTGTAAATCCCCCGGCTCTGCCTTCGAAGGTTCAAATCCTTCACCCGCCACCAGCACCACCACAAGAAGAGCTCGCACAATGTGTGAGTTCTTTCTTACTTTATTGGCCGCACTCGGTGATTAGTCAGTGAACAAGTGTGACCGCTGATTGCATTGCCTGCTCTGCTCTAGGCCTCTACCTTTTCATTATGAGTTACGCACCTCCACCACCTCCAGGTTTTCAGCCAACACCAACAAGTTTTCAGCAGATGGCTCATATCCCAGCAAATAACGGTGCTTTTAGACGTCCCCGTGTGTGGGTGCCTCCTGTAATTATGTTGGATGCATTTGCAGCCGGTTATGCAATTCCGTGGAATCTTGGCGAGCAACCAGGGCGAGCATTTTGGAGATTTATATTTCCTTTAATTCTTACTGCTATCGCATGCGGTGTTGCTGGCTTCTACAGCTATCGCACAGTGCGTGGATGGCATATGTGGACCTGGATTGCATTTGGAGTATCACTTGCAGCTATTGGAAATATCTGGCTCTTTCCCGTTCTCACGATTCCAACATTTCCGATGGTGATCCTGGCGCTAGGAACAGTGGCTCTTTTCGTAGCATCGCTACTGGGGGCAGAGGCTTTGAAGCCAATTCACTACGCAGCGCCCCCTCGATGACCAACTCTGACTAGTCACCTCGAACCTTTGACAGATAGAGACCTTGTAGCGCTCATGAGCGCGTTGTTACCCTTCCCAAAATACATGAAAAGAGACATTTGAGACTTTCATGAAGGGGAGGCTTGAGTTACATGACGACGCTTCCCCCACCCATACCCGGCGCACCGAAAAATTCTGGAGCGATGAAACCTCCACCCATAGGTGGATTACCTGGTGGAAATAAACCAACTGTTATCCATAAAGAAGATTACGAACATGCTTCAAAGTTGCCCCTCATCATCGCAATCGTTGCGATTATCGCAAGCGCAACTCTCACGATTTTCGCTAATCGCATCTCAACATGGATCAATGTAGTTGGATATTTGTTAACCCCATTTATAGTCATCATCTGCACCGGCCTTGACTCAGTACAGCAACGTCGTCGAGCAACGACAGATCTTTATTTTTTAGAGAATAGAAAGATCACCTCCGCTCTGCGAGGTCTTTCATTTCTAGCTCTGCTCCTATCTATTCCACATATCGAGGCGATTGCTTCAACTGTGGCGGCTTGGGTGGCAAAGCTATGATGAAGAGAAAACTCAGCGTCTACTCAATTCTCCTTGCCTTTCTTCTCTCGCTTTTCACAGGATTAAGCACCTCATACGCTGCCGCCGACGAGAATCGCGCATTCGAAGATCTCACTCGCTGTATCAGCACAAAGAAGGTTCTCGATGTTTACTACCTGATCGATCAGTCAGGCTCTCTCAAGCAGACTGATAAGAACGATGACCGCGCAGATATCTTGGCCTCAAGTTTGAGCGCATTGGGCGATTTTGACTCAGATGTGACTGTCAATTACGCAGTAACTTTCTTTGGAGATAAGGCAGATAGGTGGGCCTCGTGGAGCCAAGTCAACAAAGCAACCATTGATGGAAAGGCAGCAGCTCTTCGCGCCGAGATTCGCAAGCCCTCTCGTAAGAGTGATTTCAATACAAACTGGCTTGTAGGTCTTGAGCAAGCGAAGAGTGATTTAGCTACACAGGCGAGCCAATCCAAGGGCTGCCAGGCTCTTATCTGGCTTACAGATGGTGGCATCTTTATTCAAAAGGATGGCTCTCGTGAGATTAGTGAAGATAAGACAAATTCTGCCGTAGCAAGACTATGTAGTGAAATAGTTCCTGCAATGCGCAAGAGCCAAGTTTCTATCTTTGGCGTTCTCCTTAAGAATAATGCTCAGATAGATGCTCTTGATAATGAAGATCGCTTAAACACTCTAGATGGCATGTCACACATGTTCCCGATTGTGGAAGGCGAATCCGATGGAACATATGAGAATATCCCTGAAGATTCTCGCACCTGTGGAGTGACTCCGGTTCCTGCAAACCAACCCCAAGGAAAGGTCTTGATTGCAAAAGATCCTGTTTCACTTGCACTGCAGTTTCTCGTTCTCACCGCTGCGACTCAAGGCGGCATAGAGGCAACCCTTCCACCTGGAAATCCAACAACTTTTAAGATCGATAAAGGTGTTCGCAAGTTTGAGTTGGTAAGTACTACCAAATCGTTCCTTCTTACCGGACCATCAGGTCAAAGCTACACAGGATCTGCTCCTGGAGTTGAAGTCAGCCAATCCGGAGTCATGACAACAATTGATGTTGAAGTGGGGCCTGAGGATTTCGGGCAATGGAAGTTTAAATTTGATACCGGCTCACAGAACAAGCTCTTTCTCTTTAGTGGCCTTGATGTTCGAGTCAATCGCAGTGGTTTTGTCGCTGGTGAGAATGGCACGCTCTCTGGAAACATCATTACGAAGAGCAAGGTTCAGCCTGTAGATATCAGCGCATATAAGAAGAGTGATCTCAAGATTGAAATCGTGAAAAGTGATGGCTCAATCGATAACCTCGCCAATATCACGCCCACAAATGGTGGAAACTTTAAGCTCTCTGACTTTAAGCCGCTTCCTGGCCAGACATCTCTAGAGCTACGTCTGACAATGCCTCTAGAGACCACCGGTGGGACAAAGCTCAAGCCAATCAGCGTTACTCAGGTGATCAATATTCCTGATCGATCACACTACCCAACGCTTTCTGAAGTTCCAATCACTTTCTCGGACCTGAAAGATGTTAACAAGGGCAGTGGAGAGATCAAGATTGTTGGACCTTCTATCGGTGGGGGCAAGGTCTGCTTTAAGAATGAGCTCAATAATGGCGTGACGACAACTCTTGATCAATCTCGTAAGGAGCGCTCTTTCACATACCGCATCGTTGATCTTCCAGCAGATGGTTGCATCTCAGTTGGTGAAGGCGAAGAGCGAACCCTCACCATTGAAGCGAGCACTTCTATTGCCGATGAAGCAGGCGTTGAGGCGCTATTACCGATGGCCTCTTATTCAGATACAGAACCAGATGGGCTCATCAATGATGAGGTCCCAATGGAGCTCACGACTTCACTGGAGAAGGCATGGGAGTGGCTTATCAAGTTACTTCTCTATTTCTTAGGTATCGCACTTCCTTGGGTCTTTAGCTATGTCATCAATCGCAGCACTACAAAGATCGCATTTGGTCCAAAGGTGCAACGTGCAACTATTCCGGTAACTATTCACTCGACTAAGGGTGTGACCGCACCTGACGGGTCAAGCATTCAAGTTCGCGCAGAGGACTTCAAATTTATCCCTGAGCAAGATGACACCAATCTATTTGTAGATCCTCTCGGGCAGATGCGCGCGAAGGTTTCATTTAACATCCTTCGTGCACCTTGGTTTGAAGTTGCCGCAAACCCTGGCTTCCGATTGATCACAATGCTTCCAGCAGTTGCAACGCTAAAAAAGCGCTTTGCAACAGGACAGATTGCTCCTATGAAAGGCAATATTGAGAGTTTCTGGGCTCTGCAGGTAAGTGATGCAGATTTGATTAATCCCAATTACAGCACTGCGGTTCCGGCAACACTTCTGATCTATAAGCGAAATAAGTTGTCACAACCAAATCAACATATAGATGTTGTTAACCGTGCTGCACAGACCCCAGGGATCTGGAGCCAATACTCAGCTCTTCCAAAGACCGTTGAGGCCCTCAAGGTTAAGGATGAAAAGAAGGGGAAGGCGCCAAAGAAGAAGGCGACTTTAGTGATGCCGGTGGAGACAAAGACTGATGCAGTGATTCCGCCTCCACCTCCGGGTATGGCGCCACCACCGCCTCCTCCTCCCAACTTGGGGTGATTGAGTCAGTTGTTTGAGAAAAAGAATTGAATAAAAAGTTAAGAATTAAACGGTAAGTAAGAAACTACGAAGGAGATGACATGTTACGTCCAGTGCTATTGGTAGGCGTCGGTGGTTCAGGTGGAAAGACACTTCGCGCTGTGCGCCAGGCTCTCTCTCTACGTTTACAGCAAGAGGGTTGGAGTGAAGGCTGGCCAACTGCTTGGCAGCTTCTTCACGTCGATAGTCCGGTTAAACAAGACGGTGCCTCTTTTCCTGCCCCATTCTTGCCTTCAGAGAACTACTTCAATCTCGTTGCACCAGGAACTGCATATCGTGAAGCATATGGAATCGCTCTCAAGGGAGTATCAGAGAAGCACTTGATGGAGGTCGAGGCATCATTGCCTTCTGAAAAAGATGTCACTGTTTCTGTCGATATTGGAGCCGGTAAGTACCGAGCTGTAGGACGCACTCTGGTTTTGGCGAAGTTAGCTGACTTACGATCTGAGGCCGCTGGCGCAATTGGAAGATTAACCTCTGATGGAGCACTCACACAGCTGACTGCGCTCAATACGCTTCTTGGAAATAAGGCAGGGCAGGCTTCTAAAGATCCTATTGTCATCATCATCTCTTCCATAGCTGGTGGTTCTGGTGCGGGTCAGTACATTGAAGTTGCTGAAGCGATTAAGAATGCTGCACCTGATTCAACTTGGATTCACAATATATTCTCATTGCTCTACGCACCGGATGTATTTAAATCTGTAGGAAACATGGATCTCGTTGCACCAAATGCTCTCGGTGCGATGGCTGAGGCAATGTCTGGAATGTGGACAAATGATCTCGAGACTAGCTCCCAAGAGTTGTATCGCGCAAAGGGAATCAACATTCCGAATATTGGAGAAGATCCACGTATTCATATCGGACCTCGTTTCAACTTCGTAATCGGCCGAGAGAACAACACAATTGACTTTAAGGACCAGCCTGATGTCTACAAGGCGGTTGCTGCAAGCGTTTCAACTTGGATTACAGACGATAAAGTGCAAGATCAATTGATGGCATATAACGTTGCCAACTTCTCTGCTGGCGTCGGCGCAATGGTTCTTCCTGATGCAACGGGAATCAAAGACGATAACCAAGCTCCTCCATTTGCCTCCATGGGATTTGGCCGAGTCTCACTTGGTAAAGACAAGTTCTTGCAATATGCATCAGAGCGAATTGCTCGTTCATCTATTGATCGCATGCTATTTGCTCATATGGATGGCGCAGACCTCAAGAATTACAGAATCGAAGAAATCATTGATCAAAAGGCGAAGCAGAACTTCCCTGATTTCCTAAGGGACCTCAAGCTATCTCATGACTCCGATGCAACAAATGAAATTCTCAATCGCCTACGTCCAGCACGCGAGGCGCTCCTAGGGCGCTTCTATAGTGAGATCTTCTCAGAGTCACAAGAAGGAGTCTCTGCAAAGACTGGCGGTCAATCAGTGGGGCAGTGGGCTGAGGCGATCACAGCTAAGTACCAGGCAAAAGCTGCAATGGATCCAAAGTCAGCCTTTATCCGCGAGGAAGAAAGTGCTCGATCTGCTGCGCTAAAGCAGTTCGTTCGCACCTCCAGAGATGAAGTTCTATCAACAACCTCAAGAAGCATTTCTCAGCTTGGCATCAAGGTGACCTTTGAAATGCTAAAGATGCTTGAGGAAGACCTCACCTCTCACCGTGGAGATTTGGCGAAAAAGCGCAATGAGTACCAGGGTTGGGCAAATGGTCATGCGGCATCAATTGCGACCACTCTTCAGGCAGTGCAAGGTCAAGAGTCAGTCCGTGTCGATAATCCTGCAGTCTCTTCTGCAATCGAAATTGCGCGAAATTGCTTCTACTACCACCTCGAAGCCCAACTGCTTCTCGCTGTTGAAGCGCTACTAGAAGACTTTGTTGCAAACTTCATTCGTCCATTGCGCGAAGACCTCTTTGCATCTGAAAGCGCAATTCAGAAAGTGATCTCGATTTCATCCAACGATGACCTCAATCAAAATCTCTATGAGACATGGCCAAAAGCGGATCAGAATACTGTTCCGCCGCAGTTTAAAGCTGCGCCAAATGAATTTCTCTTGATTGAGACAGATACATATCCGGACGAGTTTGCAACCCTGATTACCGAGTCAGTAGCAGCTGCCCGACGCTCGAATCCTTTCCCAGTCGTTATCGATGAGGTATTGATGGGCAAGCTTGCTCTGGATGATTTAGAGCCAGAGACTGCATGGCAACTCATTGAAACAAAGCGTGAGTGGATTCCAATTGATCGCTCAGCTCGTATCGATGAAAGTCAGACAAATCAAAAGGCAACATTTAACTTCAGCGCCTATCCAGAGGTGTATCTAGAGCGCGCCCAGCACTGGATGCAGCGCAAGGGTTCGCAGTTCTATCGATACCTCCATCAAGATATCGCTGAATATCTCAATGAGAATATGGAAGATAGAGCACTCTTAATTGAACGCCAGCAGACCTTTAAGCGTCAGTTTAAAGATGCACTTTTGGCATCTGAGCCGCTTGTGAAGCTCAATCCTGGATTGCTCATGCAGGTGCATAACCGTCAACTGGGTGATGTCGACACAGTAATGAGCCCAATTCCTTTCGATAAAGGTTCAACTGCATATGCGCTGACTGAGGAGACCCTGAAAGACCTCAAGATGTGGAACGGCGCTGCAACAGAGGAGCTCTTTAATTCAACAGTAAAGGTGCAAAATGTTGACATCTTCTCTGTGCAATCTCCATTCCAGCCAATTGTCATGAACTCAATCATGCAACCTATTTCAACTGCTTGGTTAAAGCATCGTGCGGAGAAGGAAACTCGCACAGACTTCCTGACATGGCGTCGTGCTAGACCGCTCTTTGAATCTGTTCCAGCAGCAGCGTCAAAGAAGCGTGCGATTCTGCGAGGGTGGTATGTAGCACGAGTTCTTGGACAACTCGATGAAGAAATTGCAGAGGCAAAGCTCGGACCACACCTTAAGGTTTGGTCACCTAAGGATGGTTCATTCGATTCATTCCCATACCCACTTATGTACGGAAAGTTAGTCAAGGGTAAGCCTGAGGCGATTGTAGAAACCGAGAACTATCCAGGTGCAATTCTTAACTCACTCAGCATTGCCCTTGTTATGTGTAACTCAGAAGGTTCACTTGCTCCACTTCATCCTTACAAGCGCCTTATGGAGCTTGGAGAGATTAAGAGCGGTCAAACATCAGATCTCCTCAATTGGATTCTGACAGGAAAGCAGATGGGTAATTCTCCTCGCGTACCTAATGAAGATCGAGCAGGAAGCTCATCAGATTCCATGGAGGCTCGTAAGGCAAAGGTTGTTGAGTACCTCCAGACTCTCTCTGAGGAATTCCATGAAGATGTAGAGAAGCTCGACTTTGATCGCGATCCTCGCCAGACAACCCTGACATGGGAGATCAAGCATGAAGTTCGTGCTGCCATAGATGAAGTTCTAGAGGCCGCTAAGAGCGTCGTCGCTAAGAAGAGCGGAATCTAACGTGAGTAGCGATTGGAAGCGCGAATCGGTATCTGTAGTCCTCTTCCCATCTGATGAGGTCTATAAGGAACTTTCTCCACTCATTCATGAGTGGACCACCGAAGGACTTCTAGGAACTTTCCTGGCAGTTACTCCTTCGATGATTGTTCAAAAAACCGATGAGCCCATTGCAATCTCGACAGAGATGCAGGGGCTCAATGAGGATGGAGAGTACATTCCTTATTCTCTTAATGCCTTTGAACAGCTTGCGCAGAGTGAATTTAAGGTAGTGCGCATCATTGGATTACATGTTCTCAGCCCTGGACATAAGGTCAATGAGAAACAAGGCAAGCTTTATGAAGAGGCTATGAGCTATCTCGTGAAGTCGCTTCCGATGGTTGCTGCAGGAATGGTTGAGGGACAAGAGGGAACTCGAGTTTTGCGCATCAATCTTGTTGTCTCTCCAACTGAGCTAAAGGCAGAGGAGTTTGGTGCAGCATTTAAGGGACCTTGGAATATGCATGTCATTGCATCTCCAGAGGATCGCCGCACTCCTTGGACAGGTGATGGTTTTGTCCTTGCATCTGGTGAGAAGTACGCACGCTTTACCTTGATGCATCTTGCAACAACTGCCGGAATCTGGAATGGCCTTCAAGTGAGTCCATTTGAGTTAGTGGATCTTGAAGATGCAAACAAAGGTAACTTCTGGTTATCTCGCGTATTCGTCAACGCCATTCTCACCGATGGACTTTCTCGTCGTGTTGCTGCCAAGGTTGTTGATGGCATCTCTAGCTCTTCAACCGATATCTATGACTCACGACTAGGCATTGCAATCTCAGGTACGGAGCTCATTCCTGATGAGCAAGTCGATGCATACATCGATTGGATGGTCGGACAGGTATTTAGCATTGAAGGGGGAGTCCTTAACTTTGCACGGCCAGCACTTGATGCACCACCTGCACAAGAGAGTTGGTATGAGTGGACTCAGCTCAAATCATTCTTCATCTTCTCCTGGGATAAGCTCAAGGTAATCCCTTGGTGGATCTGGGTATTTATCCGCAGAGGTATTGGAAAGCGTATGACTGAGACTTTCCAGGGTAGCGATGGCCTTGCACAGGTTGGTATCGGCCGAAACGATCCAATGGATTCACGCGATCGCATCCTTGCCAATCGACTCCTTGAAATCATGAGCGTTCAAGCAGCTGCGAAGAACGCACTGAATGCACCTGCTCGAAGCAATAGCGCGAAGACTTCACCAAAGCTCTGGGCAAGCATTCGCAGATTAGTCTTTGGAATGCTCGATGGCTCTGACCTCAAGGAGTTTGGGATTGAGCCCAAAGAGGGACGCGTTCCTGTCTTTGCTCGCACCGGCCAAATCATCTCCAATCCATCTGAGAGCTTTGGAATCCCAGAAAATCTACAGAAGCAACTGGGTGCCACCGAGGTGAAGCTTGCTGATGGTTCAGCCTCTGAAAATCTTCAACGCAAGATTCGTGAAGGCATTGCATTTAATCGATCACGCATTGAAACGTTGGAAAATGAATTAGCCCAAGTAAGCAACGGGGGTTACTAAAGTGAGTACTGAACTCTGCCTAAATGGCCACGAGATACTTCCTGAATATCGATTCTGCGTTACTTGTGGGGCTGAAAGGCCAGGAGCAGTTGAGGAGCCAACCCCTCATCTTGTTATCACCCTCGATGATGATGGCACAGATGTGACTGCTACCCAGATTCCGGGTTCTATTGGATATCTAGCCCCTGTCGAAGAACTCCCATCAGCGGCTGCTGCTGAAAGTGAATCTGCAGATGCAAAGCGCGCTCGACTTCACGCAGCTCGTGATGCTGCATATGAAGAGATCAATGCTCTTGAGGCGCTACAGCAGAGCATCGCTGACTGGGAGAGTCGCAATACTCACTCATTCCGAGCCAAGACATCTGAGAAGATGCGTCAGAATATGAGCGATGCAGAGGGCCTACTTGCTCACTACACACGCACAGTTGAATCACTTTCAATTCCAGAACCAGGTCGAATGGCGAAGCTGCGTAAGAGCTTCCATCGTAAGTTGCTCTGGCAGACAGTGATCATCTCTCTCGTGACCTATTTGATCTACAAGATTCCTCGCATCGTCTTTAAAGATGATGTGATGCTCTATAACCAGTGGGCTGCAAGTGGAAAGATGCTCACCATCTACGCATCAATTCTCTGGTTCATTCTCTTCTTAGCAGCACTAGTCAGCTACTACCGTGGCTGGAGCCAGTATCAGCGTCGTGTGATTACAACCCTCTTTCAGTTGCATGAGGTCTCTCGTAGCGTTGAGCATGTTCGCAATGAGCAGAGCCGCCTTAAGGCTTTATATCCTCAGGTCAGTGATTGGCTCCTAATTTTGGGACATTCACTTACCAAGCCCTGGAGCATTCGTAAGGAATGGTTTGAGTCTTCAATCGGTGATTTAAGTGAAGCTGCTCTACCGAACTCACTTCGCATCGCACAGGCGGATGAAGAAGATGGTCCTGCCATGATGGAGATGCAACGCAATGCAGCAGAGCACTTCATGTCACGAGGCTGGCGCGCAAAGGTCTTTGCAGACCAGATCGATGTGATTCGCGAATCTCTTGGTTTCCAAAAGGATCGCCTCAATGTCGATACTCTCGATCAAGACATTCTCTACTCTCCAAATGGCCCTCGCTCTATTGTTCGCAGCAATATCGAAGAGCAGACGATTCTTGAGAGTATTGGCCGTCGTCAGTTGCTGCCATTGATTAAGCACATCCAGCAAGAGGGAATCACAAAGTCACGCCCTCCAGTTGATGAAATTCGCAAAGCTGCAATCAAGACACGTAACAAGGCGGCAGAAGATGATGCAGATACCCATCTGACTCCGTGGGATGAGTTCTTAGGTCTGTCGATTCCTACTGAAGGAAAGCCGCGCACACCGTTGAGCGTCTTCTCGCTCTCTGATTCTGGCAAGGTGGCAGGACACCACGATCGTTACAAGACATTCATGATTGTTCCTGAACGATTTAGAGGCAGAGTCACAGGAGTTGATGATCGCCAACTTCATACATATGCAGAGTCAACTAAGCTTCCGATGGATGTTGTTGTGCGAGCAGACTTCACAGGTCCAATTCCAGGTGAGGACATTCTCTTCTTGGCAAAGACCCGAGGCCAGAAAGAGGCTGAGGCAGCTGCCGAGGAGAAAGCTCCTAAAGCTCCTCGCAAGTCAGGTATTTAAAGATCTTTCATCAAGAAGCACTGCGCCTCTTTCGTTACTATTACAACCTAACGAAAGGGGCGTACTGCTGTGAGCTCAGAGATTAATAACCCTGCTGGACTAGATGAGGCAGCCCTTGCTGCATCCATGGATCAACTCTCTTTTGATGTCTTGCGCAAAGGAGCAACTGAAAGCCCTTTCACAGGCGAGTACACAGACACAGAGACTGTCGGCTCATACCGCTGTAAAGCATGCGGCAATGAACTCTTTCGTTCTGAGACAAAGTTTCACTCTGGATGTGGATGGCCTTCTTTCTACGCGCCAACAGCTGCCGACGCCGTTCGCTTACTTGAGGATCGCTCCCTTGCACCCCGTATCCGCACCGAAGTTCGTTGTGCAAAGTGCGACTCACACCTCGGCCATGTCTTCGACGGTGAAGGCTATGACGTACCCACAGATCAGCGTTGGTGCATCAACTCGGTCGCACTTATTCTCGAAGAGAAGTAATGCTTTCACGGCTGAGAAGTGCAGTAGCTGATCGCAAGTATTGGATCCGCCAAATTGCAGTGGCCAGCCTCTCTGGTGCAACCGCGTGGTTTATTGGAGATCAGATTGGTACCAATGACGGGGTAGTAGCGGCAATTGTCTCTACCCTGACAATTCGAATCTCGCTCCATCGCTCTCTGCGTGAAGGTATAGGCCAAATCGTAGGCACCGTAGTTGGCGCAACTATTGCCTTTGCTGCAGTGACGCTCTTTGGATTTGGCTTCATCGCAGTTGCTGGAACCATCTTCTCCTGCGCGGTCATGTCACGCTTGCTTCGGTTAGGAGTAATCGCCTCGGTCAATGTCCCTGTTATTGCGATGATTATTATCGGCCCGGGGTTATCAGAAAGCACTGTCCTACATAGAGTTGCCGCGACATTCATTGGGGCAAGTGTTGCAATCATCTTCTCCTATTTCTCGCACCCAAAGACGCCAGTAGATCGCACCTATGACTTACTGAACAAACTTGGATTGCAAGGTGCCACGATTTTGGCAGAGATGTCAGAAGGAGTCGCTGCTGGCTACTCGCAAGAAGATGCAGGACATTGGTTAGCGCGCTCACGCTCTCTTGTGCGCAGGTTGCCCGAGCTTCGCCTGCAAATCAGTGAAGCAAAAGGGTATTCACGATGGATTCGTAGAGGTCAACGCGAAGAGACAGAGAAAGCTTCGCTAGAGAGCCTGGCAATCGAACACACTCTTGTGCAGATTCGCGTCATTGCTCGCACGCTCTTTGATGCCTCAGTTGATTCGGGTATTGCAGATATTGGGCGTAAGGAGATTGCAGTAGCTTTATCTGCAGCAAGCTATGCGCTGACTGCCCATATTGAAGAGCCAGAAGAGATCGTTGGATCTCAACAGAGTCCAACAGAAGATCTTCGCGAGGCATCAGATGCCCTGACCCAACTTCTAGTCGCACAGAATAATAAAATTGAGCGGTCTCAATTGGTCAGGGAGATGGCGCTGATTTCAAATATCGGAATCATTGCCGACTCACTTGATTTCACTTCACCGGCGCTTAACGATCAAATCGAATAATTGATAAACCCGCCCAACGATTTGGAGAGTTCATCGTTGGGCGGGAGTCTCATCAAGGGTCAATCAAGGAAGATTGACGTGTCCACCCTTCATCTTCCAAATGAAGTACTTCTCAAAAGCCAACTTAGCAAGATGATTCTGCGGTCCAGGAATCATCACTCCATGTTTGCGTGGAGGAAGCATCTTGTCAGCAAGGATCAATACGCCGTTGTTGCCAGCGTCCATAATGCATACCGCAGGGATATCACCGAACTCCTTTGAGTGGGTTGGCTCTTCACCACGAATTTGGGCAGCAATATTCTTTGCTGCAACGTGCGCCATCTGTTCTGTAGGAAATCCTGTCTTTGGCACACCAACAGGGGTCGGTGTACTCCATGGAGCAGTCACTGCAGCTGCTAGACCGACAGCATAAATATCATCCCATTTGAGTGATTGATATGTAGGTCGAACATCTACAAATGCTCCGGCATTAACTAGCCCTTCAGTCTTTCGAAGAAAGTCTTGACCCACAAATGGTGGGATAGTCATCGACCACTTAAAGTCGTGATTAATCCCTTCTGTTGTAACCATCCGACCTTCATCTACATGGTCTAGGGCGACATTGGTGTAAGCATCAATCTTCTCTTTCTTAAGAAACATTCCTAGGAGTTGCTCGCCATGATTCAAGCCGCCAATGCCAAAGTGACCTAAGAAAGGCTCGGAGGTTACATAGGAGAGCTTCACCTGTTTCTTCAGTCCAGCCTTCTTTAACTGATAAGAGGTGTTAAAGAGAAACTCGTATGCCGCGCCAAAACAGCTAGCACCTTGAGTGGCAGCAATAACAATATCGCCAGGGTTATCGAGAAACTTCTTCCACTCTCGACCTGCATTCTCGGCATCTCCCAAAGTTGTAATTGTAGAGGTGTTCTCAAATAGCCCCTCCACCAGTTCCGGCTTGTTTCGGGTGCCTGTCGCAATTACTAGGTAGTCGTAGTCAACGCTCGCACCGTTAACCAGTTCGACTTGCTTGAGATCAGGTTTGATCTCTTTCGCCGCGGAATTAATAAAGTGAACTCCACCCTTATCAAAGGTTGGGCCGACCTTAAACGTTACATCCCCTTCATCGCGCTTTCCAAAGGGAAGCCAGATCAATGAAGGATTGAAAAGGAAGTAATCGCGGTCGCTGACAACAGTGACCTCGACATCCTTCTTAAGCTCTTTCTTAAGGGATAAGGCAGCTGTGAGGCCACCGAAGTTAGCGCCTAGAACTACGACTTTCTTTGTCATTTTTCTCTCCTGTGACAATTCACCAGTCCTTCTGGTACGATTTCAGCATACCCCTAGGGGTATATCTTGAATAGGCCAAATACGAGTGCCAGCACTCGAAAGAGAGGGAGTTTTATTATGTGTTCACGCGTTACATGTGATCGTTGCAAGAAGTACACCTGGTCTGGATGTGGCCAGCATGTTGAAGATGCTCTCCAGGGTCTAAGCGACGACCAGATCTGTAAGTGCTAATTGCCCATGGCAACTAAGAATCCAACCCATGTACTTCAGGATGAGGCGCAGCTAGAGGCCATCTCTAAGCGCCTGAAGCGCGCACATGGACAGCTTGCCGCGGTTATCCGCATGCTTGAAGACGGTCGCAATTGCGATGAAATCGTCACTCAGATGGCTGCGGTTAATAAAGCAGTCAATACAGCGGCTTTCACATTAATTTCGACAAGCCTTAAAGAGTGCATCGTCGATAACAAGAACAATAATCAAGCGGTTCAGGAGAAGCTACAAAAACTTTTCCTAAGCCTTGCTTAAGTAGTTATCTCATTCATCAACTGAAGAATCGAAAAAGGACAATGAAGAAACTTATTGCAGTTCTATTTGCATCAGCCCTAGCACTTACTTCATGTGGCTCATCAGGAGCTACGGATCTTGGGGCAGCTGAATTTCAAGCGAAGACTCAAGAAGCTGGCGTAGTCATTCTAGATGTGCGCACCGCTGGTGAATTTGCTTCAGGACACATCGAAGGCGCAATCAATATCGATGCAGAAGGAATGCAATTTGAGAGCAATATTGCTCAGCTCGATAAGACTGCAACATATGCCGTCTACTGCCAGAGCGGTCGACGTTCAGGCATTGCCGTCGGCAAGATGTCAGATGCTGGCTTCACCTCACTCTTCAATCTTGATGCCGGCATCAATGACTGGATTAGCGCTGGATTGCCTGTGGTCACTCAGTAATGCGCGTAGTAATTGTTGGGGGAGTAGCAGGCGGAATGTCTGCTGCCACCCGTATGCGTCGCCTTGATGCTGATGCAGAGATCATCGTCCTCGAAAAGAGTGGACATGTGAGCTATGCAAATTGCGGTCTGCCATATTTTGTTGGCGGAGTAATTGAAGAGGAAGATGCGCTTTTATTGCAGACCCCGGCTTCTCTTCATGCCCGCTTTAAGCTCGATGTTCGCGTTGCCACAGAGGTAACCAGCATTGATGTGGCAGCTAAGAAGGTCGCGGTAAAGAACTGGCAGGATTCACAGGAGTATGAACTCACATTCGACAAGCTGATTCTTAGCCCAGGTGCCTCACCAGTTGTTCCACCGATTCCTGGCATTGAACGCGCCCTGACTCTTCGCACAGTCGAAGATGTTGAGAAGATTGCAAATCGCGTCAATGCGAAACCAAAGAGCGCAGTTGTTATCGGCGGAGGATTTATCGGCGTTGAGATTGCAGAGAACTTAGTTCATAAGGGTGTTTCGACAACAGTTGTTGAAGCCGCCCCTCAGGTTCTTGCACCACTCGACCCCGAAATGGCAACGCTGGTTGCAAAGGAGATGCGAAAAAATGGCATCACACTTCATCTTGGGGTCAGCGCAAAAGATGTTACAGATACAACAGTGGTTCTCTCCGACGGAACAGTCCTTGAAGCTGAACTGGTCATCATGGCAATTGGTGTTCGCCCGGATACATCACTTGCAAAAGCTGCAGGCCTAGCAATCGGCGCACGGGGCGGAATCGAAGTAGATGACTTTAACCGCACAAGCAATCACGATATCTATGCAGTTGGTGATGCAGCAGAGAAGACAGATGCCATTGACGGTTCTGCAACTCTTGTACCTCTTGCGAACTTAGCTAATCGTCACGGCCGCGTTGTGGCAGATCACATTGCAGGGCGTGCAACAAGACCAATTAAGACCATCGGTACTGCAATCGTGAAGGTCTTTGACTTGATGATTGCCGCAACTGGTTGGAATGAGAAACGCCTCACCGCTTCTGGCCGTGAGTTCATGGTGATTCATACACACCCAAATAACCATGCTGGCTACTACCCAGATGCAAAGCAAATCGCACTCAAGTTGATCTTTGATCCAAAGACTGGCGAGATTCTTGGCGGACAAGGTGTGGGCGTAGATGGCGTTGATAAGCGCATCGATGTTATTGCTACCGCTATTCGCGGAGGTATCACAGCTCCAGAGCTTGCAGACTTAGAGCTTGCTTATGCTCCACCTTTTGGTTCAGCTAAAGATCCGGTAAATATGTTGGGTTATATTGCAGAGAACATGATGAGCGGACTTGTAAAAACCGCCCAATGGAATCAAACTCAGGATCTTCGTACTGCCGGATATCAATTGATTGATGTTCGTTCCCCAAGCGAATATGGCGCAGGAAGTATTCCGGGTGCAATCAATATTCCGGTCGATGAAATCCGCAGCCGTACCTCTGAAATCACAAGTGCGCCCATCTTGGTCAATTGCCAAGTCGGTCAGAGAGGCCACACTGCAACGATGTTGCTCAAAGAGCTCGGCTTCGATGCAACAAACCTTGATGGTGGATATCTCACCTACGCAAATTCACCAGCAGCAGTTAACTAAGAAACAATTGAGAGATCGGAAAAGAAATGTGTCATAAGACAACTTGTCGCAAGTGTAATAAGCCAACTTGGTCTGGCTGTGGCCAGCATATTGAAATCGCCCTGAAGGGTGTTCCAAAGGCACAGCGCTGCCAAGGTCACGCAAATGATCCAAAAGAGCCAGGACTATTTAGTCGCCTCTTTGGAAAGAAGTAATCTCCTGTGGCGACCATCAACTCAACTGGTGATGAATTTGAAAAACTTCTACTTGAGACACCTATCCTCTTTGTAGATTTCTGGGCAGAGTGGTGCGGTCCCTGCAAGATGTTTGGGCCAATCTTTGAAGAAGCCTCGCAGAAGCACCCTGATATCGTCTTTGCAAAAGTTGATACTGAGGCAGAGCGCGAGCTCGCAGCCGCTGCCGGAATCACCTCCATCCCAACGTTGATGGCCTTTCGCGATGGCATCATGCTCTACCGAGCAGCCGGGGCCTTGCCGGCCAACTCTCTTGAAGAGCTCATCACAGCAATCAAGGCCGTTGATATGGAGGCGATCAAGGCAGAGGCAGCTGCCGAGGCGGAAGCGGCCAGCCTGAGCGCCGATGGCGAGCAGTCATAACCCTGAAATAAACGGCAAAAACCGCCCTTTTCCCACCTGTTGAGAAGGGCTTTTAGGCGTAAACGTAACCATTTCGTTATCTAAACTCCCTAGAGAAAGCCCGCTCACGAGCCTATCTTTTACGCGTGTCGACGATTGCGCCGACGCAACCTTTCAAGAGGTTTTACTTCAGGAAAGTTAGAGGACGTAAATGTCAGAAGAAAAGAACGGTGTATCACGTCGCTCCCTCATTAAGGGTGCAGCATTGGGTGGTATCGGTATCGCTGGAGGCGCAACAGTTCTCTCCAGCTGCGGTGCAGCATCAGGTCCAATGTCATTCGGCGCACGTACAGTTGACGAGTCACCAACGAAGCAGCTCAAGGGTCTTGTAGCAGCTTACGAAAAGAAGACCGGCAACAAAGTTACTTACAATGCAACAGAATCAAATGCATTCCAGAACAACCTCTCACAGTATCTACAGGGAACACCTGATGATG